>NZ_JBHJUO010000013.1:102857-180531 GCF_042268445.1 Streptomyces sp. NPDC056169
CGCCGCCGAGGTTCCCGTCGAGGCCGCGCCGGTCGCCGCGCCCGCCGCCGCTCCGGTCGAGGAGGCCGCCGAGGCCGCCGCGCGCACCCGCCGCCGCGCCACCCGCAGGGTCACCTCGCCCGAGGCCACCCCCGAGACGGCCGCCGAGCCCGCCGCCA
This sequence comes from Streptomyces sp. NPDC056169, assembly GCF_042268445.1. Classification (NCBI taxonomy): domain Bacteria; kingdom Bacillati; phylum Actinomycetota; class Actinomycetes; order Kitasatosporales; family Streptomycetaceae; genus Streptomyces; species Streptomyces sp. NPDC056169. The sequence continues at coordinate 103,016 of NZ_JBHJUO010000013.1, forward strand.
CCGGCGAGTCGCTGCCGCAGGCCGCCGTCGCGCAGATCGCCGCCGACGAGGCCGAGGTCGCCGCCGCCGAGACCGCCGCCACCCGCGGCCGCGGCCGCCGCCGCGCCACCTCGCCGCAGTTCACCTCCGAGCCGGTCACGAAGCCGGAGACGTCCCGCGCCCGCCGCGCCGAGCGTCCCGCCGTCGCCGTCTTCCAGGCCCCGGTCTTCTCCGAGCCGATGTTCCAGACCCCCGAGACGGCCGCCATGGCCGCCGCCGAGGTCGTGGAGCCGGAGGAGCTGGAGGAGGAGGAGCTCGACGAGACCGTCGAGGCCGTCGAGGCCGAGGTCGTCGAGACGGCCGGGCCCATCGAGATCCCGGAGGCCACGGAGCGGGCCGAGGCCGGCTCCCGCCGTCGCCGTCGCCGCCGCGGCGAGCCCGTCGCCGTCGCCGTCGAGCCCGTCCCCGCCACCGTCGCCGACGAGCCCGAGGTCGAGGCCGCCGCCGACGAGCTCGACGAGGCCGAGGAGACCGAGGAGACGGACGAGTACGGGGACCGCCCGTCCCGCCGTCGCCGCCGTGGCGGCCGTCGCCGTCGCCGCGGTGAGCTCACCGAGGTCGACGAGGCCGAGGAGACCGACGAGCTTCAGGCCGAGGAGGACACCGAGGAGGGCGAGGACGAGCAGGACGAGTCCGAGGCGTACGCCGGCGGCTCCAGCAGCTCCCGTCGCCGTCGCCGTCGCCGCCGTCGCAGCGGGGACGCCTCCGCCGACGTCGAGGGCGCCGACGAGGAAGGCGTCCGTACGGTCGTCAAGGTCCGCGAGCCCCGCCCGGCCCGCGAGAAGGCCGAGCCCGGCACGGGCGCCGACGAGGTCCAGTCCATCAAGGGCTCGACCCGTCTGGAGGCCAAGAAGCAGCGCCGCCGCGAGGGCCGCGAGCAGGGCCGCCGCCGCGTCCCGATCATCACCGAGGCCGAGTTCCTGGCCCGCCGCGAGGCCGTCGAGCGCGTCATGGTCGTCCGCCAGAGCGGCGAGCGCACCCAGATCGGCGTCCTCGAAGACAACGTGCTCGTCGAGCACTACGTCAACAAGGAGCAGGCCACCTCGTACGTCGGCAACGTCTACCTGGGCAAGGTCCAGAACGTCCTGCCGTCGATGGAGGCCGCCTTCGTCGACATCGGCAAGGGCCGCAACGCCGTCCTCTACGCCGGTGAGGTCAACTTCGAGGCGCTCGGCATGGGCCACGGCCCGCGCCGCATCGAGACCGCCCTCAAGTCGGGCCAGTCGGTCCTCGTCCAGGTGACGAAGGACCCGATCGGCCACAAGGGTGCCCGTCTGACCAGCCAGGTCTCGCTGCCCGGCCGCTACCTCGTGTACGTGCCCGAGGGCTCGATGACCGGCATCAGCCGCAAGCTCCCGGACACCGAGCGCGCCCGCCTGAAGACCATCCTCAAGAAGATCGTCCCCGAGGACGCGGGCGTCATCGTGCGCACCGCCGCCGAGGGCGCGAGCGAGGACGAGCTGCGCCGCGACGTCGAGCGACTGCAGGCGCAGTGGGAGGACATCCAGAAGAAGGCGAAGCAGATCTCGACGAGCGCGCCGAGCCTGCTGTACGGCGAGCCGGACATGACCGTCCGGGTCGTCCGCGACATCTTCAACGAGGACTTCTCCAAGGTCATCGTCAGCGGCGACGAGGCGTGGGAGACCATCCACGGATACGTCTCGCACGTCGCCCCGGACCTGGCCGACCGCCTGTCCAAGTGGACGAGCGAGGTCGACGTCTTCGCGACGTACCGGATCGACGAGCAGCTCATGAAGGCGCTGGACCGCAAGGTCTGGCTGCCGTCCGGCGGCTCGCTGGTGATCGACAAGACCGAGGCGATGATCGTCGTCGACGTCAACACCGGCAAGTTCACCGGCCAGGGCGGCAACCTCGAAGAGACCGTGACGAGGAACAACCTCGAAGCGGCCGAGGAGATCGTGCGCCAGCTGCGCCTGCGCGACCTCGGCGGCATCGTCGTCATCGACTTCATCGACATGGTCCTGGAGTCCAACCGCGACCTGGTGCTGCGCCGCCTCCTGGAGTGCCTGGGCCGGGACCGGACCAAGCACCAGGTGGCCGAGGTCACCTCGCTCGGCCTGGTCCAGATGACCCGCAAGCGGGTCGGCCAGGGCCTCCTGGAGTCCTTCTCCGAGACCTGCGTCCACTGCAACGGCCGCGGTGTCATCGTCCACATGGAGCAGCCGACCGCTGTCGGCGGCGGTGGCGGCAAGCGGGCGAAGAAGCGCGGCCGCGGCGGCGCCGAGCACGTCCACGAGCACGAGCACGACACCGTCGAGTCCGGCGACGGCACCGAGGCCGAGACCGAGGCCGAGGTCGCGGCGGAGCTGGCCGCGCCGGTGGCCCTGCCCGAGCCCATCGCCCCGGACGAGGAGCTGTACGGCAGCATCGCCGAGGCCGAGGCCGCCGCCACGCGCGGTCGTGGCCGTCGCCGCGCCACCCGCAGGGTGTCCGCGCCGGCCGCCCCGGCCCGCGTCGTGGAGACCGAGACCTACGAGGTGGAGCCGGAGCCCGTCGCGGCGCCCGCCCCCGCCGTCGAGGTCGAAGCGGTCGTCGAGCCGGTGGCGGAGCCCGTCGCCGAGCCGGTGGTCGAGGAGACCGCCGCCCCGGCACCGCGCGGCCGCCGTCGCGCCACGCGCCGCGTGACGTCCCCGGTCGTGTCGACGACGGAGGCCGCCGCGCCGGTCGCCGAGGTGGTCGTCGAGGCCGCCCCGGAGCCGGAGCCCGTCGTGGAGACCGCGCCCGAGCCCGTCGTCGAGGAGGCCCCCGTGGCCGCCCCGCCGCGCGCCCGCCGCCGGGTCGTCCGCAAGGCCACCGCTCCCGCCGGAGCGCCCGCGGGCGCCGAGGAAGCGGCCGTCCTCGTGGTCGCCACGGCCCCCGCCGAGGCCGAGCCGGCCGCGGCGGAGCCCGAGACCGAGGCCGCGCCGGCCAAGAAGACGGCCGCGCGCAAGACCGCGAAGAAGGCCACCACCACCGCCAAGAAGGCCGCCACCAAGAAGACGGCGGCGACCAAGAAGACGGCGGCGAAGAAGACCACCGCCAAGAAGGCCCCGGCCAAGAAGGCGGCGGAGAAGACCGCGGCTCCGGCCCAGGACTGATCCACCGGGCGCGGGCCGTCCCCTTCAGGACGGCCCGCACCCGCTCGGGCGAATTTGACCCTCTGTGGCAAGCGCCCGTAACCTAGACCGTCGGCGTGTCTGACTGGACGCGTCGCGCCTCTGAGCAACTCCCTCCCGCTCGTCGGGAGAGGCCGCTCGTCCGATTCCGGAACGCCGCGGGCCCCTGGGCCCGTGTGAGCGGCTGGCTTCAGAGGTTTTCGATCCCGAGTGAGAGAGAGATCCGCGTGTACGCCATCGTGCGCAGCGGTGGTCGCCAGCACAAGGTTGCTGTCGGCGACATCGTTGAGGTTGACAAGATTTCCACTGCCAAGGTTGGCGACACGGTCGAGCTCTCGACCCTGCTCGTTGTCGACGGCGACGCCGTGACCAGCGACCCGTGGGTCCTGGCCGGCATCAAGGTCACGGCCGAGGTCGTGGACCACCACAAGGGCGCCAAGATCGACATCCTGCGCTACAAGAACAAGACCGGCTACCGCCGTCGCCAGGGTCACCGCCAGCAGTACACGGCGATCAAGGTCACCGGTATCCCCGCGGCTGCGAAGTAAGAGGGACTGAGACATGGCACACAAGAAGGGCGCATCGTCCACCCGGAACGGGCGCGATTCCAACGCTCAGCGGCTCGGCGTGAAGCGCTTCGGCGGTCAGGTCGTTTCCGCTGGTGAGATCCTCGTCCGCCAGCGCGGCACCCACTTCCACCCGGGCTCCGGCGTCGGCCGTGGCGGCGACGACACGCTGTTCGCCCTGCTGCCCGGTTCGGTGCAGTTCGGCACCCACCGTGGCCGCAAGGTCGTGAACATCGTTCCGGTCGCCTGATCGGATCTTTGCGGAGGCGGACCTCACTTCCCGTACGGGAAGCGGGTCCGCCTTTCGCGTGTTACTAGATAGACATTCCGTACTCCCCCGCCCTTCGGCCGGGGGTACCCCCAAACTGGAGGCACAACCATGACCACCTTCGTGGACCGCGTCGAGCTGCATGTCGCCGCGGGTAACGGAGGCCACGGCTGCGCCTCCGTTCACCGGGAGAAGTTCAAGCCGCTCGGCGGACCCGACGGCGGCAACGGTGGCCGCGGCGGCGACGTGACCCTGGTCGTCGACCAGTCGGTCACCACGCTCCTCGAGTACCACCACTCGCCGCACCGCAAGGCCACCAACGGTCAGCCCGGCGCCGGCGACAACCGCTCCGGCAAGGAGGGCCAGGACCTCGTCCTGACCGTCCCCGACGGCACCGTCGTCCTCGACAAGCAGGGCAACGTGCTCGCCGACCTCGTCGGCGAGGGCACCACCTTCGTCGCGGGCCAGGGCGGCCGCGGCGGCCTCGGCAACGCCGCGCTGGCCTCCGCCCGCCGCAAGGCCCCCGGCTTCGCCCTCCTCGGCGAGCCCGGCGAGTCGCGGGACATCGTCCTGGAGCTCAAGACCGTCGCCGACGTGGCCCTCGTCGGCTACCCGAGCGCGGGCAAGTCCTCGCTCATCTCCGTCCTGTCGGCCGCCAAGCCGAAGATCGCGGACTACCCCTTCACGACGCTCGTCCCGAACCTGGGCGTGGTCACGGCCGGCTCGACCGTCTACACGATCGCCGACGTGCCGGGCCTGATCCCGGGCGCGAGCCAGGGCCGCGGCCTGGGCCTGGAGTTCCTGCGGCACGTGGAGCGCTGCTCCGTCCTCGTGCACGTCCTGGACACGGCGACGCTGGAGTCCGACCGCGACCCGGTCTCCGACCTCGACATCATCGAGGAGGAGCTGCGGCAGTACGGCGGCCTGGAGGACCGGCCCCGGATCGTCGTCCTCAACAAGATCGACATCCCGGACGGCCAGGACCTCGCGGACATGATCCGCCCGGACCTGGAGGCCCGCGGCTACCAGGTGTACGAGGCCTCCGCCGTGGCCCGTACGGGTCTGAAGGAGCTCTCCTTCGCCCTCGCCGGCATCGTCGCGGAATCGCGCGCGGCCAAGCCGAAGGAGGAGGCGACCCGGATCGTCATCACCCCGAAGGCCGTCGACGACGCGGGCTTCACCGTCGTGTACGACGAGGCCGAGGACGTGTACCGGGTGCGCGGCGACAAGCCGGAGCGCTGGGTCCGCCAGACCGACTTCAACAACGACGAGGCCGTCGGCTACCTCGCCGACCGCCTCAACCGCCTCGGCGTCGAGGACCGTCTGATGAAGGCGGGCGCCCGCGCGGGCGACGGTGTCGCGATCGGCGCCGACGACAACTCGGTCGTCTTCGACTGGGAGCCGTCGATGATGGCGGGCGCCGAGATGCTCGGCCGCCGTGGCGAGGACCACCGCCTGGAGGCCCCGCGCCCGGCGGCGCAGCGCCGCCGCGACCGCGACGCCCAGCGGGACGACGCACAGCGCGAGTACGACGACTTCGACCCCTTCTAGCGGGGCCGAGCCTGTTCCGGATCGGGTCTGACCCCTTCGGGAACGGGTCTGTCGAGGAGAGGGTCGCCGATGCGTTCGGCGGCCCTCTCTTTTCCGCTTCCCGTCTTACGCTCCGTGTGCGTCCCGCTACGATGCGCGGATGATTCAGCCCACCGAGTCACAGGACGCGGCACGGGTCAGTGTCGTCGTCATCGCGTACAACGACGCCGAGCGCGTCGGCGACGCGATCCGTTCCGCGCTCGCGCAGGGCGAGGGCGTCGGGGAGGTCCTCGTCGTCGACGACGCCTCCGAGGACGCGACGCCCGACGTGCTCGCCGGATTCGCCGACGAGCCGCGCGTACGGCCGCTGCGCCGCGAGGTCAACAGCGGCGGCTGCGGCACCCCCCGCAACGACGGCATCGCCGCCGCCGTCCACCCGTACGTCGTGTTCCTCGACAGCGACGACGTGCTGATCCCCGGCGCCGTCGACGCGCTCCTCGCCGTCGCGGTCCGGGAGCGCGCGGACGTCGTCACCGGCCTCTGCCTGCGGCGCGAGCTCCCCGGGGGCCGCGAGACCGTCTGGGCGGCCCGGCTGTACGACGTCTCCCGGGGCGCCACCCTCCCCGGCACCGTCCTCGACGGCGTCGAAGGACACCCCGAGCTGGTCCTCGACACCCTCTCCGTCAACAAGCTGTACCGCCGCGCCTTCCTGAACGGGCATGCGATCCGCTTCCCCGAAGGCGCCTTCCACTACGAGGACTTCGTCTTCGGCGCCCGCGTCCAGGCCGCCGCCCCCCGGCTCGCCGTCACCGACGTGCCCCTGTACGTCTGGCACGTGCGGCGCCAGGCCGCGAACCTGTCGATCTCGCTGCGCCAGGCCTCCCTCGCGAACTGGGAGCACCGGGTCGCCGCGCACCGCGCCGTCGTCGAGGTGTTCCGCAAGGCCGGGAGCCCCGTGCTCGCCGCCGCCGCGCAGACGAAGTTCCTCGACTACGACCTCCCCATGTACCTCCGCGAGCTGCCGCGACGGACCGCCGCCTACCGCGCCGACTGGTGGACCGTCACCCGCGACCACCTCGCCGGCTTCGACGCCGACGCGGTCGCCGCCGCCCCGGCGCCGAACCGCTGGCTGTACGCCGGGCTCATGGCCCTCGCCGCCGTACCCGAGGGGCGCGGGCTCACCCGGTTCGTCGAGCTCGCCGCCGGCCGGCCGCGGCTCGCCCCTCCGTACCCCCGGGCCGAGGACGGCGCCCCGGTGCTGGCCGCCGCCCCCTGCGACGTACCGCTGGACGGTCTCGCCGAGCTGGCCCCGGCCGGGCTGCCGGTCGCCGTGGACGGCGCCGTCTCCGTCGGCGGGACCACCCGGGTGACCCTCACCGTGCACGAGCTGTACGGGCGGGTCGGCGCGCTGCACCCCGTCTCCGTCCGGGTCGGGTTCGCCGAACGCGCGTCGGCCGCGGACCTCTCCGCCGAGGCCCCGCTGCTCCCCGCCGACGCCGGCTGGACCGCCACCGTGCGGGTCCCCACCGCGCAGCTGCTCCGCTCCGGCCGGCTCGCCTCCTGGTCGTTCCGCGCCGAGCTGCGGTACGCGGACGGCTCGACCGGATGCGCCGAGGTCAGGGCACCGGACGGGTTCGGCGGCCGGCGCGGCGTGGTCCTCGGCCGGCTCGGCCGCGTCCTCCTCGTCCAGGTCATGGCCACGGCGCGCCGCGGCCTGGTCCTCCGGCTCACGGGGGGTGGGGCGGGCGCCCGCCAGGTGGTGTCCGGACGGATGAGGAGGCTGCTGGCGAGGCGGTGAACACCACCCGATGCGCGGGGGAGGAGTTTCGGAACAATTTCCCGCCGGGTCGTGACTTGGCGGTCGCCGGGGGCGTTCATCAATCAACTGTGAGCGCGCCCGTACCACCGCATGCCTGTGTGAGAGGACTTGGATGCCGACTAGCGACGTCCCCGATGTGAGCGTCGTCGTCATCGTCTACAACGATGAGGAACGGCTCCCACGAGCGGTTCGGTCCGTACTCGACCAGACCCTGAACAACCTCGAAGTGATCATCGCCGACGACTGTTCGACCGATGGCACCGAGCGCGTCGCGCGGGCCCTGGAGGCCTCCGACCCGCGCGTGCGCTACGCGCGCCTGGAGCAGAACAGCGGCGGCTGCAGCGCCCCCCGCAACCGCGGCATCGCGGTCGCGCGCGCCCCGTACGTCATGTTCCTCGACAGCGACGACGAACTGCCCCGGCACGCCTGCAAGAGCATGCTGCTGGTCGCCGAGGAGACCGGCGTCGACTTCGTGACCGGTGAGGTGACCCGGCTCTACGAGGCGTCCGATTCCACGGGCCTGTGGTACCCGCACCTCTTCACCGAACAGCGGGTCGTGGAGGGCATCGCCGAGCGGCCCGAGTACTTCTTCGACCACCTGTCGACGAACAAGCTCTACCGCACCGCCTTCATCCGGGACAACGGGCTCGCCTTCCCCGAGGGCATCCACTACGAGGACCAGCTGTTCTCCGCGCAGGCGTACACGCTCGCGGAGACCTTCGCCGTCGTCCCGTGGTCGGTCTACACCTGGCGTCTCGCGCCGGAGAGCGTCTCCATCTCGTCGAGCCGCCACAAGATCCAGAACGTCCGCGACCGCATCGGCGTGGCGCGGCTGATCGACGCCTGGCTGGAGGAGCGCGGCGACACCGGGCTCCGCGCGGAGAAGGACCACAAGTTCCTCCGCCACGACTTCCGCCTGTACCTGGGCGACCTGCCGTTCCGCGACGCCGACTGGATCGCGGAGTTCGCCGCCGAGGTCACCCCGTACCTCGACGAGATCGCCGACGAGACCTACGAGCGGCTCTCGCGCGAGGAGCGCGTCTGCGTCCATCTGCTGCGCACCGGCAGACTGGAGGAGGCCGCCGTGGCCGCCCGCCAGTTCGGCCGGCCGCAGCTCGCGCCCCGCGCCGTGACCGAGGTGGACGGGATCCCCTACTGGGGCGACGTCGCCCCCGCCGACGACGCGAGCCGCGGCGAGCTGGACCTCGGCGAGTGGCACCTGCGCGACCAGGTCCTCGGCAGCGGGCGCCTGCGGCACGAGCTGACCTCCGTGTCGATGCTCGGCCCGGTCCTGCGCCTGGAGATCCGTACGTACGATCCGGTCGGCCTGATCACCGAGGACACGAAGGCCTCGGCCAAGCTCGCCGCCCACAAGACGCCGCTGACGGTGCCGCTCACGCTCGTCCCGGACGGCGCGGGGCAGTACGTCTCCCGGGCCGAGCTGGACCTGCGGAAGGTCCCGGTCGGCAAGGTCGGCGTGGCGACCCGCCGCCACCCGGTGATCGCCCTGGAGCAGGACGGCGCGCGGCGTACGGACATCCTGCTGGCCCAGCACGACCAGCCCGACTTCCGCGCCACCCTCAGGTACCACACGTTCGGCATCCACCATGTGCGCGTCCAGGCCGAGCAGAAGGGCGCGGGGCGGCTCGAGGTGACCTGGCAGCGCTCCGGCGTCCTGAAGTCCCTCGAACCCCTCGGCCCCTACGCCCGCAAGACCAAGGCCAAGGTCGGCAAGGTCAAGAAGATCCTCGTCGGCAACGAGGGCAAGGCGACGGCCTACGACGCCGTCGCCAAGTTCCCCCGAAAGCGCGGCCTGGCCGTCTTCGAGGCGGTGGAGGGCCGCGGCTACGCGGACAACCCCCGCTACGTCTACGAGGAGCTCAAGCGCCGCAACCTCCCGATCGACGTGGTCTGGGCGTACTCCGGCAGCCGGGACTCCTTCCCCGACGACGTCACGCTCGTGAAGCGCGGCAGCTTCGCCTACGGCCGCGCGCTGGCCCGGGCCACGTACTGGGTCGACTCGCACAACCTGCCGTACCTCTACGCGAAGCCCAAGGGCACCCGGTACCTGCAGACCTGGCACGGCCAGACCTTCAAGGCGATGGGCTTCGACGTCCCGTCGCTGCGCGGCGCCTCGGAGATCGAGAAGGGACGGTTCCGCGCCGCCGTGGGCCGCTGGGACGCGCTCGTCTGCCCGAGCGCCGAGTTCGAGCGGACCTTCGTCCCGGCCTTCGAGGTCCAGGCCGATCTCATCCGCTCCGGCTACCCGCGCAACGACGTGCTCGTGCGCTGGGCCGAGCCGGAGCAGCGGGCCAGGGCGGCCGCCACCCGCGAGGCCCTGGACATCCCGGCCGACCGCAAGGTGCTGCTCTACGCCCCGACCTTCCGCGACGCGGCCCGCCGCACCGGACAGTCGATCCGGGTGGACTTCGGGGAGCTGGCCCCGTACCTCTCCGACGAGTGGATCGTCGTCGTGCGGGCCCACCCGTACGACCGGTTCACGATCGATCCCGAACTCGGTCACTTCCTCCGCGACGGCTCCGCGTTCGCCGACGTCAACGACCTGATGCTGGCCTCGGACGCGGTCCTCACGGACTACTCGTCCCTGATGTTCGACTACGCCAACACCGGCCGCCCGATACTGCTGTACACGGACGACTACGAGGACTACAAGGGCGGCGACCGGGGCACGTACTACGACCTCGAGGACATCGCCCCGGGGCCGATGCTGACGACCACCGAGGACCTCGCCGCCGCCGTGCGGGACCTGGAGGGCGTGCGGGAGCGGCACGCCCGGCGCTACGCGCGCTTCCAGGAGATGTTCTGCTCGTACGAGACCGGCCACGCGAGCAAGCTGGTGGTCGACGCTTTTTTCGAAGGCGGCACCCATGACTGAGGCCTCCCGCGCCCGCAACGTGTTCTTCGTCGGTGTCGACGTCGACTCGATGGGCGGATCCCAGCGGGTGTTGCACACCCTCGCCCAGGGCATGGGCGAGCGGGGTCACCGCGTCGAGCTGATCGGCATCCGGCCGAGCCCCGAGCCCTTCCCGTACAACGCCACGCGCGCGTACCGCCACGCGACGCTCTACCCGCCGGCCGCGGATCCCAAGCCGCCGGTGCGGACGGTCGGCGACCGGCTCAGCCTGGTGCGGCGCGCCGACGCCCGGCGGGCGCGGGCCGCCCGCGAGCACGCGCGGGCGGAGATGCAGCGGAGGCTGTCGGCGGTCGAGGACGGCTACATCGTCTTCGGTTCGCCGTGGGCGGTGGACTGGGTCATGCCGCTGGACTGGCATCATCTCAAGGGCGTCGGGCAGTACCACGAGTCCTTCGCGCAGGCCAGGCGCAGCGCCAACCTGGGGCTGATCCGGCGTCACTACCCGGCTCTGGAGCAGACCCTGGTCCTCTCCGAGGGGGACGCGGTCGAGTTCGTCAACCAGCGCGTGCCCAACGTACGGGTGATGCCGAACCCGCTGCCGTTCTACCCGGACGAGCGGGCCCCGCTCGACACCCACAGGATCGGCGCGGTCGGCCGGCTGGACCCGATCAAGCGGTACGACCGCATGATCGAGGCCTTCGCGCGGGCGCGCGCGGGCGAGGGGCATGAGGGCGCGGGGCACGGACGCACGGGTCGCGAGGGCGCGGGTCGCGGAGGCGCGGGTCGCGAGGGCTGGGAACTGCATCTCTTCGGCGACGGACCGCTGGAGAACGAGCTGCGGATGAAGGCCGAGGACCTCGGCGTCGCCGACCAGGTCGTCTTCCGCGGCACGGTCGAGGACATGGCAGCCGCCTACCGCGAGCTGTCCGTCGTCGCGATCAGCAGCGAGCGCGAGGGCCGCCCGATGGCGCTGGCGGAGGCCGCGGCGTGCGGGGTGCCGTGCGTGAGCTTCGACGTCTCGGGCGGTGTCCGGGAGCTCGTCGAGGACGGCGTCACGGGCACCCTCGTCCCGCCGGCCGACGTGCCCGGGCTCGCCGCCGCGTTCGGCGAGCTCATGGACGACGCCGCGCTGCGGAAGCGGTACGGCGCGGCGGGACGGGAGCACGTCGCGCGCCTGGCGCTGCCGAGCGTCCTCGACCGGTGGGACGCCGCGTTCGCGGAGATCGAGCGCTAGGGGTGTCTTGGGAGGGGCTCGCGGGGCCGCCTTCGGACCCCTGTGCGAGTCCGCCGGGCGGCCCCGGGCCTGTGGCTAAACTGTCGGAATGACCTGGCTCATCACCGGCGGCGCCGGATACATCGGTTCCCATGTCGTCAAAGCAATGACCGAGGCCGGCGAGCGTGTCGTCGTGGTCGACGACCTCAGCACGGGCAACCCGGCGCGCGTCCCCGAGGGCGTCGTGATCGAGAAGGGCTCGGTCCTGGACCGCGACTTCCTCGACGGGGTGCTGCGCGAGCACGCGGTCAAGGGCATCGTCCACCTGGCCGCCAAGAAGCAGGTCGGCGAGTCGGTCGAGCAGCCGCTGTTCTACTACCGCGAGAACGTGACGGGTCTGCAGACCGTCCTGGAGGCCGCCGCCGGCGCCGGGGTGAAGAGCTTCCTCTTCTCCTCCTCCGCCTCCGTCTACGGCATGCCCGACGTGGACCTCGTCACCGAGGACACCGAGTGCCTGCCGCTCAGCCCGTACGGCGAGACCAAGCTCGTCGGCGAGTGGATGGCGCGTGCGGTCGGCCAGGCCCACGGCATCTCCACCGCCTGCCTGCGGTACTTCAACGTGGCGGGCGCCGCGGCCCCCGAGCTCGCCGACACCGGTGTGTTCAACCTGGTGCCGATGGTCTTCGAGCGGCTCGACGCCGGTGAGTCCCCGCGCATCTTCGGTGACGACTACCCGACCCCGGACGGCACCTGCATCCGCGACTACATCCACGTCGCCGACATCGCGGACGCCCACCTCGCGGCGGCCCGCGCGCTCGCCGCGGCGGGCGAGGCCGGCGAGACGGCCGCGCTGACCCTGAACATCGGGCGCGGCGAGGGCGTGTCGGTGCGCGAGATGGTCGACCTGATCAACGAGATCACCGGTCACAGCGTCGAACCCCTGGTCACCCCGCGCCGCCCGGGCGACCCGGCCCGCGTCGTCGCCTCCGCGGAGCGCATCGAGTCGGAGCTCGGCTGGAAGGCGCGTCACGACGTCCGCGCCATGATCAGCTCCGCCTGGGAGGGCTGGGGCGCGAACCGCGCGTCCCGCACGACCGGCTGACGTCCGAGGACGTGAGGGAGTGGGGTGCCCCGGCTTCGGCCAGGGGCGCCCCACTCCGTCGTTTCGCGGGGAGTACGGGAGTACGGGAGTACGGGGAGTACGGAGAGTACGGAGAGGGCGTGCTTCAGGGGCGGTGGATGCGGTCCACGCCGTAGTACGTGGCCGTGCACTGCGCCGCCCAGTCCCGCTCGTACGTGCGGGCGAACAGCGGCTCGGTCAGCCCGCCGATGAGGAGCGGTCGGTACGCGACCTCCCGGGCGCCCGCCGCGACCTCCGCCTTGATCCGCGCGTTCTGCCGGTCCCAGGCGGTCGCGCGTACCACGGTGCTCGTGGTCAGCTCGTACACCGGCCGCACCAGGGCGGCCGTGCTCCCGACGGCGATCGCCCCCACCGCGACCAGCGCCGCGGCGCGGGCGGCGGGCCGGCCGGCCCGCCGGAGCAGCAGCCCCAGCCGGTACCCGCCCCACGTCCCGTACGCGCAGAGGGCGAGCAGCAGCGGGAAGAGGAAGCTCGTCCAGGTGCGCCCGTACGTCCAGCCCACGGCTCCGTAGCCGGTGCGCAGCCCGTAGGTCACGGCCAGGCTCGCGAGGGCGATCAGCGGCAGCGGCAGGAGCACCGCGATCCGGAACAGCCGGCGCGGGGGGAGCCCGGCGGTGGAGGTCCGGCCGCCGGTCGAGGGTGCCTGGCCGGGCGTGCTGCCCGGGGTGTGGGCGGTGCTGCCGGGGGTGTGGGCGGTGCTGCCGGCCGGGGCGAGGGTCAGGCCCAGGGCGAGGCCCAGGAGCGCGCCGACGGCGGCGGCGCCCGCGTACGCCCCCTGGCCCGCGATCGTCTCCCACACGCGCCACCAGTCACGGAACGTTTCTCCCACCAGCGCGGCCGACAGCGGCTCCTGCGGGTGCTGGGCGCGCCGCCACCGGGCACCGGGTGACGTGGTGAGCAGGACGAGGCCCGCGACGAGCCCGAGGCACAGGGACGCGCACCAGGTCGGCACGTACCGGTCCTTCGTCCAGCCGAGCCGGGGCAGGCAGAGGAGCGCGGCGGTGCCCGCGAGCAGCCCGGCCACCATGGCGAAGGGTTCGCTGAGCATGCCGAGGGCCATCCCCGTCGGGAACGCCGAGACCACCGCCACCGTCCGGGCCCACCGGTGGCCGCCGCGCGCGGCCCGGACGGCGCCGAGCACCGCCCAGAGGCCGATCACGCTCGGCAGGGTGTGGGAGACGGTCGCCGGTGCCCAGAGCAGCACCTGGTACGAGCGGGTGCCGGCGAAGAACAGCAGCGCCGACAGGAGCGCCGCGGCCGCGGCCAGCAGGACGGGGGGAGGCGCGGGCAGGCGCAGGGCACGCAGCGCCGCGCGGGCGAGGAGGAAGAGCCCGGCGCCGAGCGTGACGACGAGGAGGGCGGGCAGCAGTTTCGGCCCCCGCATGTCGTCGGAGTAGATGATCCCGGTGAGGAAGGCGTTCGTGACGCGCCCGTTCTGGGTGCGGTAGAAGTCCGCGGTGATGCCCAGGACGCCCATGTCGCGGGCCTTCCACAGGGCGCACCAGTCGTCCGACGTGGGGCGTACGTAGAGCCCGAGGAAGGCGCCGACCGAGAGGAGCGCCCCGGCTCCGGCGGAGACGACCAGCGCGATCCAGGACAGCGCCCGCCGGAGGCCGGCCGTGTCCTTGTCCCCGTCGCTGTCCTTCTCCTTGCCGCTCTCCCTGTGCTGACGGCTGTCCCCGTCGGCTTCTCCGGCCGCGAGCCCCGCATCACCGTGCTCCGGGGTGGTCGTCCTACTCACCGGTCATCGCTCCAGGTGGTCAAGGTCCGTGGCACGGCATCCCTACGGGTGATAAATGGGCAGGAATGCCCTGTATATGAATATCTTCCCCGCATGCTTTGCTGCATGGACGACATGCCGACCGGGAGAGGTCACCCGGGCGATGCCCGGCGGTCACCGCCCCTCAGTACCGTGGCCGCGCTGCTCGAAGGAGAGTTCGGTGGCGGTCCCTCAGAACGTACTCTCGCTCATCCCTCTGGAGTGACCGTTCCATGACCAGGCTTTCCGTCGTCGTCCCCTGCTTCAACGAAGAGGACGTCGTCGAACGGTTCGACGCGCGCATGCGCCAGGTGCTCGACGGACTCCCGGTCGGCTACGAGATCGTTTACGTGGACGACGGCAGCTCCGACGGCACCCTCGGCAAACTGCGCGCCATCGCCGCCCGGCACCCGCACCGTACCCAGTACGCCTCCTTCAGCCGCAACTTCGGCAAGGAGGCCGCCATGCTCGCCGGCCTGCGCAAGTCCACCGGCGACGCCGTGGTGATCATGGACGCCGACCTCCAGCACCCGCCCGAGCTCCTCGCGCGCATGCTGGACCTCTTCCACCAGGGCCACGACCAGGTCATGGCGCGGCGGACCCGCGAGGGGGACAAGAAGCTCCGCTCGGCGCTCAGCCGCTTCTACTACCGGGCCGTCAACCGCTGGGTCGACGTGGAACTCACCGACGGCGTCGGGGACTTCCGCCTGCTGTCCCGCCCCGCCGTCGACGCCCTGCTCTCGCTGCCCGAGTACAACCGCTTCTCCAAGGGGCTGTTCTCCTGGATCGGCTTCGACACCGTCACCTTCGACTACCAGAACGCCGCGCGCGAAGGCGGTGAGACGAAGTGGAAGTTCAGCTCCCTGCTCAACTACGGCATGGACGGGCTGATCTCCTTCAACAACCGCCCGCTGCGCATCGCGCTGTGGCTGGGAATGATGCTCAGCGGCCTCGCCGTCCTGTACGCGGTCTGGGTGGCCGTCGCGGCGATCACCCAGGGCGTCACCGCACCCGGATACGTCACCCTCGTCGCGATCATCGTGGGGCTCGGGGGAGTGCAGATGGTGATGCTGGGGCTGATCGGCGAGTACATCGGCCGGATCTACTACGAGACGAAACGGCGGCCGCACTTCCTCGTGAAGGAGACCCACCGTTCCTTCGGGCGCGGGGCGGCCGAGCGTGCCGCCGCCGAGCGCATCCGTGTCGTGGCCACCGACCGGGAGAGCTGATGACGACCGGCGAGGGCAGCACGCAGGGCACACAGGGCACACAGGGCACACGGAGTACACAGAGCACGCGGAGCACACAGAGCGCACGGCGGGCGCGATTGGCCGAGATCTTTCG
Source organism: Streptomyces sp. NPDC056169 (assembly GCF_042268445.1). Lineage (NCBI taxonomy): Bacteria > Bacillati > Actinomycetota > Actinomycetes > Kitasatosporales > Streptomycetaceae > Streptomyces > Streptomyces sp. NPDC056169. The sequence goes on from NZ_JBHJUO010000013.1 coordinate 118,686, forward strand.
GTTCGCGCTGGTCGGCGGCGTCAACACCGGCACGTTCTTCGGGTGTTACCTGCTCCTCCACCCCTGGATGCCGTACTTCGCCGCGTACTCCCTCGCCTTCCTCCTCAGCATGGTCGGCTCCTTCTTCCTCAACACCTACTTCACCTACCGCACCCGGCCGACCTGGAAGAAGTTCGCCCTCTTCCCCCTCACCAACGTCACCAACTACCTCGTGCAGAGCGTCGGCCTGTACGCGCTCGTCACCTGGGCCGGCATGGACGACAGGATCGCGCCCCTCGTCGCGGCCGTCGTGGCGATCCCGTTCACCTATCTGCTCTCCCAGCGGATCCTGGTTCCCCGGAAGACTCCAGACGGTCCGGGGGGCCCGGAGGGGTCCGGTCCAGAGAACGGAATGGGCGAGCGGCAGCCGTCCCGGCTCGCGTAGATTGCCTCGCAGCCGCGGCGGGGCACGCGCGGCGCGTGGGACATCCGAGTGAGGACGACGCAGGTGACGACGCAGGTGACGGGACAGACGGACGTGGCAAGGCAGTACGTGACGGAGGCCCGCAGGATCGTCGTCAAGGTCGGCTCCTCCTCGCTCACCACCGCTTCCGGGGGCCTCGACGCCGACCGCGTCGACGCCCTCGTGGACGTCCTCGCCAAGGTCCGCAGCGGCGGCGAGAAGGAGATCGTCCTCGTCTCCTCCGGCGCCATCGCGGCAGGCCTCGCCCCGCTCGGCCTCACCCGCCGCCCCAAGGACCTCGCCCGCCAGCAGGCCGCCGCCAGCGTCGGCCAGGGCCTCCTCGTCGCCCGCTACACCGCCTCCTTCGCCCGCTACGGCGTGCGCGTCGGCCAGGTCCTCCTCACCACGGACGACACCAGCCGTCGCGCCCACTACCGCAACGCCTACCGGACGCTCGACCAGCTCCTCGCCATGGGCGCGCTGCCCGTCGTCAACGAGAACGACACCGTCGCCACGGACGAGATCCGCTTCGGCGACAACGACCGGCTCGCCGCCCTCGTCGCCCACCTCGTCCGGGCGGACCTGCTCGTCCTGCTCTCCGACGTCGACGGGCTCTACGACGGCGACCCGGCCAAGCCCGGCACGTCGAGGATCGCGCAGGTCACCGGCCCCCAGGACATCGCCCACGTCGAGATCGGCGCGGCCGGCAAGGCGGGCGTCGGCACCGGCGGCATGGTCACCAAGGTCGAGGCGGCCCGGATCGCCGCCGCCGCCGGCACCCCCGTGGTCCTCACCTCCGCGAGCCGCGCCGCCGACGCCCTCGCGGGCCGGGACACCGGCACGTACTTCCACCCCACCGGCCGCCGCTCCGCCGACCGGCTCCTCTGGCTCGCCCACGCCTCCACCCCGCAGGGCTCCCTGACCCTCGACGCCGGAGCCGTACGCGCGGTCGTCGAGGGCAAGAAGTCCCTGCTCGCGGCCGGTATCGCGGGCGTCGAAGGCGACTTCGTGGCCGGTGACCCCGTCGAGCTCCGCGACACGGAGGGACGAGCCGTCGCCCGCGGCCTCGTCAACTTCGACGCCAAGGAGATCCCCCAGCTGCTCGGCCGGTCCACGCCCGAGCTCGCGCGGGAACTCGGCCCTGAGTACGAGCGCGAGGTCGTCCACCGTGACGACCTGGTCGTCATCCGCTGAAACGGCTGAAAGTACGGCCATCCGGAAGGGACCTTTACCAAAACCGCCCCATCTGCCGCCTCGGGCTGGTCAACTTTGTCTCGGGGGTAAGAGCAAGGCGGGGTACAGCACCACACGCATCACACAGGAGGCCGCCGGTGAGACGAGCGCGCCCTGGGGCACCGCCCCGCGGGACTGCCGAACGCGCCCTGACCAGTGTCGAGGCCGGAGCCGACTTCGACGAGGCACGGGACAGGTCCACGGACACGAAGACCGAGACCACCACCGAGACACGGGAATCACGCGCCGAGGAGCGGCCCGTGTCCAAACTCTGGCACATCACCCTCAGCGTCTCCGGAGCGGAGTCGCCGCTGAAGGAGGTGCGGCGCGGGCTCGAACAGCTGGCCCACGACCACCCCTTCCTGCTGACCAGCCGCTACGCCAACGACCACGCCGAGATCCGGTACTGGGAGGAGGCCCGCGACCTCCACGACGCCGCGGCCGTCGCCCTGCGCCTGTGGGGCGAGCACCGGCAGACGGCCAAGCTGCCGCCCTGGGAGATCGTCGGTCTCGAGGTCATCGACCGCGAGACCTACCACCTGCGGATCGCGGAGGGCTACGGCCCGCCACCGGCCGCGCCGGTCGGCGTCCACCCCTACTGAGGGGTGTCTCGGAGTGCGGGATACGTGAGGGATGTCCGCAGGGGTGCCAGTACCCTGCGGGCATGACCTCGCTCACGCCCCTCGACAACCTCTCCCCGGTCACCCGGGCCGCCTACCGGGCCCGTGGCGCCGCCGCCGAAATCGCGCCACTCCCGCGCGCGGCCAAGGACGACGCCCTGCTGGCGATCGCGGACGCCCTCGAAGTCCGCACCGCCGAGATCGTCGAGGCCAACGCCGAGGACATCGCCAAGGCCCGTGCGGCCGGCACCGACGAGGGCATCATCGACCGGCTCACCCTCACCCCGGAGCGCGTCCGGGCCATCGCCGCCGACGTCCGTCACGTCGCCGCGCTGCCCGACCCCGTCGGCGAGGTCGTCCGCGGCTCGACCCTCCCCAACGGCATCGACCTCCGTCAGGTCCGCGTCCCCCTCGGCGTCGTCGGCATCATCTACGAGGCCCGCCCCAACGTCACCGTCGACGCCGCCGCCCTCTGCCTCAAGTCCGGCAACGCCGTCCTCCTCCGCGGCTCGTCCTCCGCGTACGCCTCCAACACCGCCCTGGTGAAGGTCCTGCGCGACGCCGTCGGCGGCGCCGGACTGCCCGCCGACGCCGTCCAGCTCGTCCCCGGCGAGTCCCGCGAGTCGGTCCGCGAGCTGATGCGCGCCCGCGGCCTCGTCGACGTCCTCATCCCGCGCGGCGGCGCCTCCCTCATCCGCACCGTCGTCGAGGAGTCCACCGTCCCGGTCATCGAGACCGGCACCGGCAACTGCCACGTCTACGTCGATGCCCACGCCGACCTCGACATGGCCGTCGACATCCTGATCAACTCCAAGGCCCAGCGGCCCAGCGTCTGCAACTCCGCCGAGACCCTCCTCGTCCACCAGGACATCGCCGAGGCCTTCCTGCCCCGGGCCCTCGACGCCCTCGCCGAGGCCGGCGTCACCGTCCACGCCGACGAGCGGGTCCTCGCCCACGCCCCGGCGTCCAAGGCCACCGTCGTACCGGCCACGCCCGAGGACTGGGAGACCGAGTACCTCTCGTACGACATCGCCGCCGCCGTCGTCGACTCCCTCGACAAGGCCGTGGAGCACATCCGCATGTGGTCCTCCGGCCACACCGAGGCGATCGTCACCACCTCGCAGGCCGCCGCGCGCCGTTTCACCCAGCTGGTCGACTCCACCACGGTGGCCGTGAACGCCTCCACCCGGTTCACGGACGGCGGGCAGTTCGGTTTCGGCGCCGAGATCGGCATCTCCACGCAGAAGCTCCACGCCCGGGGCCCCATGGGGCTTCCCGAACTGACCTCGACCAAGTACATCGTCACCGGCGACGGCCACGTTCGATAACCGCCTCCTTCCGGGACGGGCGGGGAGGGTTCGCGCTCTCCCTGCCCAAAACCGGCTCCCGGGTCTACTCTGAATCCGTGCCGGACGACGTGGGGGGCACGCCGTTCCCGGACGGCGGCGACCCTGAGGACTCTGTCGACCGCGGAGGCGCCGACGAGGACTACGCCACCGTGGTCTTCGACGAGGCCTTCGTGCGGGCCGCCACGGTGCACGAGCCCACCGCGGTCGAGCGACTCCTCGCCGCCGCCCAGGCCCGAGCCGAGGCCGAATCCGCCCGGGCCCGCGCCGGCGGCGGATCCATCGACGACGACCCGTACCCGGACGGCTACGACCCCACGGGCCTCACCTACGAGCCCGACGACATCGGGGACGACGCCAGCCCCTACGGCCGCCACGGCGGCGCCCTGCGCCCCTACCGGGGGCGCGCCCGCTGGCACCGGCCCGTCGCCTGGCTCCTGGCCCTCCTCATGGGCATCGGCATGGTCGCCCTCGCCTTCAGCGCCGTCTACCGCGGCGCCGTCGCCAACCGCCAGGACCGGATCCCGGCGCCGGCCACCACCGGCGTGGACACCCCGAACCCGGCCCCGGCCCCGCCCGCGGCCCACGGTTCCCCGGTCCCCGCGGCCCCTCGTACACCCTGACGGCGGAACTCTTCAGAAGTTGTCGCACACCTGGGCGTTTACCGGAGCCTCCGCGGACCTACCCTGAAGGTATGGCAGGGCGTGGCGACCCGCCTGAGGGGACACCCGAGGGTCTCCCCGGCGGTGGTGAGGACGAATACCGATCCGTCGTCTTCGACGAGGCGTTCGTCCGTGCTGCCCGCCTCCAGGAGTTCTCCGCCCAGGAGCGGATGGGGGAGTACGCCCAGGCCGTCAGGTCCCGGGCCTCCAGAGAGGGCCGAACCGGCTCCCGCCAGGCCGTCCTGCTGGTCCTGCTGATCCTCCTCGCCTTCGGCACCGCCATCTACCTGGGCGTCCGCAACCCGTACCAGCCCCCCGTCGACCAGCGGGCCGAACCGCTGCGGACCACCGTGGTCCCGCTCGCCCCGCAGGGCACCGTCCCGGGCGGCCGGCCGGATCAGCTCTTCTCCCACAGCCCGGCCGCCGAGTACCGCACGGGAGCCGCCGGCATCAATCTGCCCGTCGTCGGACGCACCTCCCACTTCGCCGAGAGCCAGGTCGTCGCCGCCCTCAGCATCGCCAAGGACTACCTCGTCGCCTCCTCCCTGGCGCCCGACACCCTCTCCGGGACGACCGTGCGGCCCGTCCGGCTGCTGCTCGACCCGGATCAGCTGGAGCAGTTCGACCGGAGCGTCGAGTCGCCGGCCGACGACGGACAGCACGCCCTCGCCGGCTGGCTCGTCCGCTTCGACCCGCGACAGGTCGCGCTCGCCGACCCCGGCACCCGCGTGCAGGGCACGCTCCGCTTCGAGGAGTCCGGTCCTGACACGCTGGACGTCACCGCCGACCACACGTACACCTACGCCCTGCGTCCGGCGACCGGGGGTGTGGGACCGGTCACCGCGGCCTCGCTCTTCACCGTCCATCGCGTCGTGCACTTCCGCTTCGACCGCGAGGACCTGCGCATGCACCGGGCCGAGCTGCTGGCCAGCACGGTGGAGGCCGGACCGCAGGCGTGCGGCCCCGGCTCCACCGGCACCCTGAAGCCGCTCCTGGCCGGCGCGCGGGCCCCGGAGGCGGGCGGGCCGGCGGTCACCGACCCGTACGCCACGGCCAGGCCCGCGGCCCCGTCCCTGTGCGGAGCGCTGGCGCCGAGCGCTCAGCCCTCGCCCTGACCGTCCCCGGTCCCGCCGTCGCTCTTGCCGTCGGCCTTGCCGTCCGCGGCCCCGGTCCCCGGCTTGCCGTCGGTGTCCTTGGCGCTCTGGCCGCCGCTGAAGCGGTTGCGCAGTCGCCCGCCCAGGTCGCCCGCGAGGTCACCGGCGCCACCGGCTATGTCCCCGACCAGCTTGATCAGCGGATCCTTGCTGGTCCGCACCGTCTCCGCGTAGTGGTTGGCCGACTCGCGGAAGGAGTCCGTGACCGAGGTGTCCTTGTCCTCGGAGCGCCGCGGGTAGTGCCCGTCCATGATCCGCTGGTGATCGCGGCTCTCCGACCACTTCTTCAGCTCGGCGGCCCGGACGGTGGTGAAGGGGTGCGAGCGGGGCAGCACGTTGAGGATCTTCAGGACCGAGTCCCTCAGGTCGCCGGCCTTCTCGTACTCGTCGGCCTGGGCGAGGAACGCGTCCACGTTCATCTCGTGGAGGTGGTTGCCGCCGGCGATCTTCATCAGGCCGCGCATCGAGGCCTGCACGTCCTGTCCGACGAGGAGCCCGGCCCGGTCGGCGGAGAGCTCCGACTTGCGGAACCACTCGCGCAGCGCCGTCACGATGGCCGTGATCGCCACGGTCCCCAGCGGCACCCAGGCGATCTTGAGCGCGAGGCTGGTGAGGAACAGCAGGATCGTGCGGTACACGGCGTGGCCGGAGAGCGCGTGCCCCACCTCGTGGCCGATGACCGCCCGCATCTCCTCCTCGTCGAGCAGCTCCACCAGGCCGGTGGTGACCACGATGATCGGCTCGTCCATGCCGATGCACATCGCGTTGGGCTTGGGGTCCTGCGTGACGTACATCGACGGGACCTTCTCCAGGTCCAGGATGTAACAGGCGTCCCTCAGCATGTCGTTGAGCTGACTGAACTGCGCGTCGCTCACCCGGACGGAGTCGGAGAGGAAGAGCAGTCTCAGGCTGCGCTCGGGGAGGAGTCCGCTGAGTGCCTTGAAGGCCGTGTCGAAGCCGCTGAGCTTCCGCAGCGCGACCAGCGCCGAGCGGTCGGCCGGATGTTCGTAGGCCCGCGAGGAGATGCCGGGGAACCGCTTTCGCTGCCTGCTCGGCACGTTCCCCTGGTGGTTCTCGGTCATGGATGCCCCCTGTTCGTACGAGTCGGTGCTCGTCCCCCTGACGGAACCCAGCCTAGGCGGTGGCGCTACCGTGTGCCGGGGCCTGTGGATAACTCGGGCACCGTGGACCAGCGAGGAGCACGACCGACATGCCGGACACCATCGACGCCGCCGCGGCCCTGCTCGCGGCCGCCGAACCCGTGGGCCTGGGGAACACCCTCCGGATCGTGCTCGTCGCCTCGATCGTGGGCGGCGCCCTGCTCGCCTGGTTCCTGCTGCGCGGCTACCGCTCCGACGACACCGGTACGCCCGCCGAAGCCGACACCGGCGCCGACATCAGCACTGACGACGCCAACGCCTGAGTCGGCGTGAGACTGTCCGGACGGCCCGCATACGATGTGCGCGAAGTCTCCGCTCCCATTCCCGATCGATAGGTCCTGTTGACGATGAGCCTCCACAGCACCGCCGCCAACCTGGTCACGCTCGCCGAGGGCGCTGCCGAGCACGGTGGCAACCACGACAGCCTCAACCCGTACCTCACCGGCTTCGGCGCCTTCGGCGCGCTGCTCCTGCTGCTGTGGATCACCACGCGCTTCAACCGCGACCGCTGATCCGACGACCGCCGATCCGGCGTCAGCCGCGGTGCCAGTAGGCTCTGCACGCATGGGAGAGCAGGAAGTGTCTACCGGCGGCCGCGGCAAACGCCGACTCGGCGTGATGGGCGGAACGTTCGACCCGATTCACCACGGTCACCTGGTGGCCGCCAGTGAGGTGGCCGCCCTGTTCCACCTCGACGAGGTGGTGTTCGTGCCGACCGGGCAGCCGTGGCAGAAGGGCCACAAGGCCGTGTCGGCGGCGGAGGACCGCTACCTGATGACGGTCATCGCCACCGCGTCCAACCCGCAGTTCTCGGTCAGCCGGATCGACATCGACCGACCCGGCGCGACCTACACGATCGACACGCTGAGGGACCTGCGCTCTCTCAACAGCGACTCGGACCTCTTCTTCATCACCGGGGCCGACGCGCTGTCGCAGATCCTCACCTGGCGCGACGCCGAGGAGCTCTTCTCGCTCGCGCACTTCATCGGCGTCACCCGGCCGGGCCACGACCTCACCGACGACGGACTGCCCAAGGGCGGGGTCTCGCTGGTCGAGGTTCCCGCGCTCGCGATCTCGTCCACCGACTGCCGGGCGCGGGTCGCGCAGGGCGATCCCGTCTGGTATCTCGTCCCGGACGGTGTGGTGCGCTACATCGACAAGCGCCAGTTGTACCGCGGCGAGTGAGCTTCGGGGAGGGCCACCGGTGAACGACCAGCAGAATCCGTACGACCCGTACTATCCGCAGCCGCAGATCATCGGCTACGACGCGTACGGGCAGCCGGTGTACCAGCAGCCGCAGCCACCGCAGCAGCCCGGTCAGCAGTATGACGACCCGTACGGCGGTCAGCAGCAGGCGCAGCAGCAACAGCAGGCGTACGGCTACGACCCCTACGCCCAGCAGCAGCCCGTCCAGCCCGCCCAGCAGCCGCCGTACGACCCGTACGGGCAGCAGGGCTACGCCTACCCCTCGTACGACACCGGGCAGCAGTGGGCCGCGCAGGCCGAGCCCGCCCCCGTACAGGCCACGCAGGCGATGCCGACGACCCAGGCCATGCCGACCGCCCAGGCGGTGCAGGCCGCACCGTCGGCTCCGGTGGCTCCGGCCGGTGTTCCCGGGCAGCGCCCCGCGTCCGAGCGGCCCGGCCCGGCGCGGCAGGGCGACGACGACCGGGAGTACCGCACCGAGCAGTTCTCGTTCATCGAGGAGCCCGACGAGGACTCCGAGGACGTCATCGACTGGCTGAAGTTCACCGAGAGCCGCTCGGAGCGGCGCGAGGAGGCCAGGCGGCGCGGCCGCAACCGGATCGTCGCGCTCGTCGTCGTCCTCGTGCTCGCCGCCGCGGGCGGTGTCGGCTACCTCTGGTCCGCGGGGATGCTCCCCGGCAGCTCCGCCCCGGAGCAGCAGCAGGGCACGGCGACCGGCCCGCAGAAGCGCGACACGATCGTCGTCCACCTCCACGACACGAGGGGCGGCGGGACCTCCACCGCCCTGCTCGTGGACAACACCACCACCAAGCAGGGCACCACCGTCCTGCTCCCCAACTCGCTCGCCGTCGCCGACGGCGAGGGTTCCGCGACCACCCTCGGCAAGTCCGTCGAGGACGACGGTTCGGGCGGCACCCGCGAGGCGATCGGCAACCTCCTCGGCGCGAAGATCACCGGTACCTGGCGGCTGGACACCCCGTTCCTGGAGAACCTGGTCGAGCTGGTCAGCAGCATCGAGGTCGACACGGACACGGCCGTCCCCGACACGAAGAAGGGCGCGCCGCCGCTCGTCGAGAAGGGCGAGAAGCAGACCCTGAACGGCCGCGCGGCCGTCGCCTACGCCACCTACCGCGCGCCCGGCGAGGCCGAGGCCAAGCAGCTCCAGCGCTTCGGCCAGGTCATGAACGGGGTGCTGCGGAAGATCTCCGACGACCCCAAGGCCGCCACGGTCACCGTCGAGTCCCTGGTCCAGATCCTCGACCCGTCGCTCCCCGAGAAGGACCTCGGCGCCTCCCTCGCCAAGCTCGCCGAGCACGCCAAGAGCGGCGCCTACAAGACGGCCCTGCTGCCGGTCGAGCAGGACGGCACGCTGGCCGAGGGCGCGAGCGACAGCGTCGTGAAGGACATCCTCGGCGGCAAGGTCTCCGCCCCCGAGGCGGGCGACGTGCCGCGGGTCTCCGTGCGGGACGGCTCCGGCAAGGAGGCGACCGAGTCGGCCCGGATCGTCCTGATCAACGGCGGGTACGCCTTCATCGGCGGCACCGACGCGGAAACCCAGGAGAAGTCGCAGGTCGTCTACGGTGACGAGGCCCAGAAGGTGACGGCCGCCGAGGTGGCCAAGACCCTGGGGCTGCCGGCCGGCTCGGTCCAGAAGGGCAAGCCCACGGGAACCGCCGCCGTGACCGTGGTCCTGGGCCAGGACTACAAGGTCCCGAAGGCCCGGTAGAGCCCCCCGGATAAACGTTGGCGGGGTCGTCGGCGGTCCGTGAGACCCTGGAGGGGTACTGGACCGCCGACGAAAGCCTGCTTGTGACCGCTACGGATCGCTCCATCGAGCTCGTCAACGCCGCCGCTCTGGCGGCCGCCGACCGGCTCGCTCACGACATCATCGCGTACGACGTCAGCGATGTGCTGTCGATCACCGACGCCTTCCTGCTCGCCTCCGCGCCCAACGACCGCCAGGTCAAGTCGATCGTCGACGAGATCGAGGAGCGGCTGAACAAGGACCTCGGCGCCAAGCCCGTGCGCCGCGAGGGCGACCGCGACGCCCGCTGGATCCTCCTGGACTACGTCGACATCGTCGTCCACGTCCAGCACAGCGAGGAGCGTGTCTTCTACGCCCTCGAGCGCCTGTGGAAGGACTGCCCCGAGCTCCCGCTGCCCGAGGAAGCCCTGAAGACGCGCGGCAAGGCCGCCGAGCACGCCGCCCTGACCGGCGCCGACATCGACGCCGGGTCCGGCCTGCCCGAGGGACCGGACGGTGAGCTGAGCTGAGCACCACCAAGGGCGGCATCGGCCGCCGCATCGTCCTCTGGCGTCACGGCCAGACCTCCTGGAACCTCGAGCGCAGGTTCCAGGGGTCGACGGACATCGAGCTGACGGAGGCCGGTGTCGCCCAGGCGCGCCGGGCCGCCCGGCTGCTCGCCGCGCTGAAGCCGGACGCCATCGTGGCCTCCGACCTGAAGCGGGCGTCGGCCACCGCCGCCGAGCTCGCCGCGCTCACCGGCCACACCGTCGACCACGACTCCGCCCTGCGCGAGACGTACGCGGGGGAGTGGCAGGGGCTGACCCACGACGAGATCGTCGGCCGGTACGGCGACCAGTACGCCGCGTGGAAGCGCGGCGAGCCTGTGCGCCGGGGCGGCGGCGAACTGGAGACCGAGGTGGCCGACCGGGCCGCTCCGGTGGTCCTGGAGCACGCCGACAAGCTCCCCGAGGACGGCACGCTCGTCGTCGTGAGCCACGGCGGCACGATCCGCACCACCATCGGCCGGCTCCTCGGCCTGGAGGCCCAGCACTGGGAGAGCCTGGGTGGGCTCTCCAACTGCTGCTGGTCCGTCCTCGGCGAGGGCGCTCGTGGCTGGCGCCTGATGGAGCACAACGCCGGCACGCTGCCCGAGCCGGTCCTCGGCGACGACGACTGAGGCACGTGAGCGGCCTGCCGGACCCGGATTTCGCTTTCCGGCAGGTCACAGGCTAAAGTTCTTCTTGTTCGCAGCGCAGAGCGCGAAGAACACGAGGGGCTATAGCTCAGTTGGTAGAGCGCCTGCATGGCATGCAGGAGGTCAGGAGTTCAATTCTCCTTAGCTCCACAGTCACCGAATCCCGTCCCCAACAGGGGGCGGGATTCGTCGTTTCAGCCCAGCGCGCGGATCGCGCGGCGGCTCTCCTCGTCGTTGGGCGTGTACGTCACGATCCGGCACTCCGGCATCCCGTTGACGGACAGGGAGACCGAGGTCATCCGCATCTCGCCGACCGCGTCGTGACGGAAGGTCTTCACCCGGGTCCCGGGCGGGACGACGTCGCCGCTCCTCCAGAGCCGCGCGAAGAGAGGGCTGGCCTCCGCCAGACGCCGTACGAACGCCTCCCAGGAGGGCTCGCCCACGTGCCGTCCGTACGCGCCCCGCAGCTGGGCCACCATCAGCGGCAGCTCCTGCTCGCGGTCGACCAGGGGACATATCGGCTCCGGCGCGGTGAACAGCGCCCACAGCACGTTGCGTAAACCGAACGGGCCCGTGTCCAGGGTGCTTCCGTCCCACAGGAAGAGCCGCTCGTACGTGGTGTTCGTCGCCAGCACGTCGTACCGCGCGTTGTAGAGCACCGCCGGGTGCGGGTCCAGGGCGTCGAGGATCCCCTGGATCTCGGGGCTGACGACCTCGACGTCAGGGGCCGTGCGCTCCGGGGCGTACGGCACCTCGGCGAGGTGGTAGAGATGCTCGCGCTCGGGCCGGTCGAGGCGGAGCGTGCGGGCGACGGCGTCGAGCACCTGCGCGGAGGCGTTGATCGGACGGCCCTGTTCGAGCCAGGTGTACCAGGTCACCCCGACGCCGGAGAGCTGGGCGACCTCCTCGCGGCGCAGCCCCGGTGTGCGGCGCCGGAATCCCGGCGGCATGCCGACGTCCTCCGGTGTCACCCGGGCTCTGCGGCTGCGCAGGAACGCGGCCAGCTCAGGCCGTCGGCGCGGCTGGGTCGGTACAGCTGCCAAAGTCGTCACACCCCCATGGTCGAGTCCCCGTGCCGCCGTTGCCAGGTGGTGTCAGTACCAGCATCAGCGGGCTCTCGTTACCCGTATCGGACCGAGGTCACTCTCGTCGTATGCCCTCGACCACAACACGTCCCACACCCAGTAAAGACCGTGCCACCGACAATCGCCCCGGACCGCTGCTCGGAGTGGTGCTGGCCGCCCAGTTCATGGCGCTCCTCGACGTCTTCATCGTCAACGTCGCCGCCCCCACCATCCGCACCGAACTCTCCGCGTCCGGAGCCGGACTTCAGCTCGTCGTCGCCGGATACACCATCACCTACGCGGTGCTGCTCATCACCGGGGCCCGGCTCGGGGACCTGCTCGGCCACCGCCGGATGTACCTCGGCGGCCTCGCCCTCTTCACCGCGGCCTCCCTGGCCTGCGGACTCGCCGCCGGAACCGGCCAGTTGATCGCCTTCCGGCTCGTCCAGGGCGCCGGCTCCGCCCTGATGCTCCCGCAGGTGCTCAGCCTCATCCAGCGGAACTTCACCGGCGAGAGCCGGGTCCGGGCGCTCGGCGCGTACTCCGCGGTCCTGGCCACCGGCGCCGCCGCCGGCCAGGTCGTCGGCGGCATCCTCGTCAGCGCCGACCTGTTCGGCACGGGCTGGCGGCCGGTCTTCCTCGTCAACGTCCCGATCGGGATCGCCCTGCTCGTCCTCGGCGCCCGGATCCTCCCCCGCGACGCCCGTACCGGGCCCGAGCGGACCCGTGGCCTCGACCTGCCGGGGCTGCTGCTCCTCGCGGCCGCCGTGTCCCTGCTGACCGTCCCCCTGGTCCTCGGGGAGGAGCAGGGCTGGCCGCTGTGGTCGTGGGTCTCGCTCGGCGGCTCCGCGGTGCTCCTCGCCGTGTTCGGCGCGTACGAGTCGGGGCTGGCCCGGCGCGGCGGCGCGCCCCTCATCGCCCCGCGCGTCCTGCGCGTGCCCGGCATGGGGCGGGCCGTCGTCCGGATCGCCGTGGCGATGGGCGTCAACGCCGGGTTCCTGTTCACCCTCACCCTGCACTTGCAGGGTGGGCTCGGCCACAGCGCCCTGCGCGCCGGACTCACCTTCGGTCCCGCCGCCGTCGCGTTCGGCGTCGTCGGACTGACCTGGCGGCGCTGGCCGGCCCGGACGCAACGCATGCTTATCCCGGGCGGATTCCTGCTCGCGGCCGTCGCCCTGCTCGCCCTCGGACTGTCCCTCGGGGACGGCGGCTCGGGTGGCTGGATGCTCTATCCGGCCCTGTGCGGCGTGGGCGTGGGCATCGCGCTGGCCTTCAGCCCCGCCCTGACCGGCGCGCTGGCCACCGTACGGCCCGAGGACGCGGCGGACGCCAGTGGACTGCTCGCGACCGTCACCCAGCTCGGCCAGCTCATCGGAGTCGCGGCCTTCGGCGCCCTCTTCCTGGGCCGGGTGACGGTTCCCGGAGCGCAGGCCTCCGCCGACGCGCTGTGGGCGACCACCCTGGCCCTGGCCGCCGCGGCGGTCGTGGGCGCCGTGGCGGGGCTGCCCAGGCGAGCGCGCTGACCCCCTTGCGGGGCCATGGCAGAATCGGACGGCCGGAGGGGGACGAGGATCCGGACGGGAGGGTGACCCAAGTGCTCGGCGACAACGGCAGGGTGTCCTATGGGTGCACGGCCTGCGGCCACAGCTGGAGCTGACTGATGGGTGCACACAGGCGGAAGTGCGACTGGTGCGGCAGCGGTACGCCCATCGTGCGCGACATGGACCCCGTCAACCCCGAGTTCCAGTACTGGTGCGAGGAGTGCGCGCGGGCGCTGATCATAAAAGGCGACCCCATCGAGACGTACCGCGAGCTGGAGGGGGAGCCGATCTACGGCCGGCTCCTCGACGAGCACTGCACCCTCAAGAGGTTCTACTCCTTCGCCAGAGCCTGAAGCGGCGCCTCGGCCGGAGCTCGAGCCGGGGCCCCGGCCTGAGCCTGGGGCGGCGCCTGACGCCGCAGGGTCAGCACGTACCCCACGAGCAGCGCCGTCGCGGTGAGCGGATAGACGGCGGAGAGCAGCATCTGTCCCGCGTTCTGGTCCAGTTCGGGACGGCCCGGGTCGTGCGGCACCCACCACAGCGCGAACGACGCGAAGGCCACGGCCACCACACCGGTCACCGGCCACGCGCGCGTGGCGCGGTCCGCGAGCAGGATCAGCAGCGGCACGCACCAGACCCAGTGGTGGGACCACGAGATCGGGCTGATCATCAGCGCCGTGAACGCGCAGATGACCACGGCCACCGCCTTGTCGCCGCGGACGGCGGCCCGTACCGCGAGGACCATCGCCGCACCGCCCATGACGGCGGCGGTCAGTACCCACCAGATGCCCGGGGAGTCCGTGTGCATCAGCCGGGCCAGGACACCGCTGATGGACTGGTTGGCGGTCTCCTCGGCGAAGCCGACCCGACCGGTCGCGAAGAGCGTCTCCGTCCAGAACTTCTTCGAGTCCGCCGGCAGGGCCAGCGCCACGGCCAGCGTCGTCGCCAGGAACACCCCGGTCGCCGTCGCCCCCGTGCGCAGCCACTGGTTCCAGGCCCGGTCCCGGCGCCACAGCAGCAGACCGGCGGCGAGCAGCAGGACCACGAAGAGTCCCGGTGTGAGCTTCACCGCTGTCGCGAGGCCGATGCCCAGACCGGCCCAGCGGCTGCCCTGGCGGCGGGTGAGGTCCCAGAGGACCGCCACCGCTATGAGCAGGTTGATCTGGCCGTACCGCAGCGTCGTCCACACCGGCTCGCACCAGACCACGGCCGCGGCGACCCACAGCGTCGTACGCCACAGGTCCGTCCGGGACAGCGCCGGACGGACCAGCTGGAGCGACAGCTGGACCAGGGCGATCACCAGGAGCAGGTTCCCCGCGGTCGCGAGCGTCCGCATCACCGGGACGCTCACCAGGGTCAGCGGGACGAACAGCAGGGCCGCGAAGGGCGGATACGTCATGGCGAGGTTCGCCGAGGTGGCGCGCATCGCGTAGAGGTCGCCGCCGGCCCGCACCGTCTCGCCCTCGGCCCGGTAGACCATCACGTCGAGCATGTTCACGTGGGCGAGGCGTTGCGCCACCCAGAAGGCCGCGAACGAGAGCAGACAGACCGCCGCGGCGGTGACCAGGGGCCACGGCCGGGCGCGGGTTTTGGAGAGCACGGAGACGGACACAGTCGGCGACCCTACCCGGCAGGTCGGAGGGGGTCGGAGAATCGATTTGGAGTTCTGCCGGGGAGCCGGTTAATGTTCTGTCTGTCGCCGCGAGGGAAACCGAAACGGAGACGGAAAACAGCAAGGGGCTATAGCTCAGTTGGTAGAGCGCCTGCATGGCATGCAGGAGGTCAGGAGTTCAATTCTCCTTAGCTCCACAGAAAAGGAAGCGGGTCACCCGGATCGGGTGGCCCGCTTCTTCGTGTGTCCACGCGTGGAACGCCGGTGCGGCTCGCGCGGGCGCTGCGGTACCCTGGCGCCATGCGTGCCGTACGCCTCCTGCTTACCGAGCCGCGCTGATCAGTCCCGGCGCATGACTGTCGTCCCGTCGACCGTCATCCCGCCGGAGTCGGCGCGGCGTCCCCTCCTGTGCGAGGGGATTTTTCGTTTAACGGCAGTTCGTGGCAGTGGGCAGAGACGATCGATGGAGCTTCAAGGACCATGACCGAGATCAATACGACCGCCGAGACGGCGGCCCCGCATCGCTACACGGCAGCCATGGCCGCCGACATCGAGGCACGCTGGCAGGACTTCTGGGACGCCGAGGGCACCTACGAGGCGCCGAACCCCTCCGGTGACCTGGCGGGCGACCCCGAGGTCGCCGCCCAGCCCAAGAAGTTCATCATGGACATGTTCCCGTACCCCTCGGGTGCGGGCCTGCACGTCGGTCACCCGCTGGGCTACATCGCCACGGACGTCTACGCCCGCCACGCGCGCATGACCGGCCACAACGTGCTGCACACCCTGGGCTTCGACGCCTTCGGCCTGCCGGCCGAGCAGTACGCCGTGCAGACGGGCACGCACCCGCGCGTGTCCACCGAGGCCAACATGGAGAACATGAAGGTCCAGCTGCGCCGGCTGGGCCTGGGCCACGACAAGCGCCGGTCGTTCGCCACGATCGACCCCGGGTACTACAAGTGGACCCAGTGGATCTTCCTGCAGATCTTCAACTCCTGGTACGACGACGAGGCCGGCAAGGCCCGTCCGATCGCCGAGCTGATCGAGCAGTTCGAGAACGGCACGCGTGAGGCCCCCGGCACGCGCGCGTGGAGCGAGCTGAGCGCCGCCGAGCGCTCCGACGTCCTGAGCGAGTACCGCCTGGCGTACGCCTCCGACGCGCCCGTCAACTGGTGTCCCGGCCTGGGCACGGTCCTGGCCAACGAGGAGGTCACCGCCGACGGCCGCTCCGAGCGCGGCAACTTCCCCGTCTTCAAGTCCAAGCTGCGCCAGTGGAACATGCGGATCACCGCCTACGCGGACCGCCTGCTGGACGACCTGGACGCGCTGGACTGGCCCGAGGCCATCAAGCTGCAGCAGCGGAACTGGATCGGCCGCTCCGAGGGCGCCCGCGTCGACTTCCAGGTCGGCGACACCGGTGCGATCACGGTCTTCACCACCCGCCAGGACACCCTGTTCGGCGCCACCTACATGGTCCTGGCGCCCGAGCACGATCTGGTCGAGAAGATCGTCCCGGCCGTCTGGCCCGAGGGCACCCACGACGTGTGGACCGGCGGGCACGCAACGCCGTCCGAGGCCGTCGACGCCTACCGCAAGCAGGCCGCTTCCAAGTCCGACGTCGAGCGGCAGGCCGAGGCCAAGGACAAGACCGGTGTCTTCACCGGCGCGTACGCGACCAACCCGGTCAGCGGCGAGCGGGTCCCGGTCTTCATCGCCGACTACGTCCTGATGGGCTACGGCACCGGCGCCATCATGGCCGTCCCGGCGCACGACACCCGCGACTTCGCCTTCGCGCGCGCCTTCGAGCTGCCGATGCGCTGCGTCGTCGAGCCGTCGGACGACCGCGGCACGGACCCGTCGGTCTGGGACGACGCCTTCGCCTCCTACGAGGCGAAGCTGGTCAACTCCGCCAACGGTGAGATCTCGCTGGACGGCCTGGGCGTCGTCGACGCCAAGGCGAAGATCACCTCCTGGCTGGCCGACCGCGGCATCGGCGAGGGCACCGTCAACTTCCGGCTGCGCGACTGGCTGTTCAGCCGCCAGCGCTACTGGGGCGAGCCCTTCCCGATCGTCTACGACGAGGACGGCGTCGCGCACTCGCTGCCCGAGTCGATGCTGCCGCTGGAGCTGCCGGAGGTCGAGGACTACTCGCCGCGGACCTTCGACCCGGACGACGCGAACACCCAGCCGGAGACCCCGCTGTCCCGCAACGAGGACTGGGTCAACGTCACCCTGGACCTGGGCGACGGCGCCGGTCCGCGGAGTTACCGCCGCGAGACCAACACCATGCCCAACTGGGCCGGCTCCTGCTGGTACGAGCTGCGCTACCTGGACCCGCACAACTCCGAGAAGCTGGTCGACCCCGCCGTCGAGCAGTACTGGATGGGCCCGCGCGAGGGCATGCCGACCGGTGGTGTCGACCTGTACGTCGGCGGCGCCGAGCACGCCGTGCTGCACCTGCTGTATGCGCGCTTCTGGTCCAAGATGCTGTTCGACCTGGGCCACATCTCCTCGGCCGAGCCGTTCCACAAGCTCTACAACCAGGGCATGATCCAGGCCTTCGTCTACCGGGACGCCCGCGGCATCGCCGTGCCGGCGGCCGAGGTCGAGGAGCGGGACGGCGCCTTCTGGTACGAGGGCGAGAAGGTCAGCCGCGTCCTGGGCAAGATGGGCAAGTCCCTGAAGAACGCGGTGACGCCGGACGAGATCTGCTCCGAGTACGGCGCCGACACCCTGCGCCTGTACGAGATGGCGATGGGTCCGCTGGACGTCTCGCGTCCCTGGGACACGCGCGCCGTGGTCGGCCAGTACCGGCTGCTGCAGCGCCTGTGGCGCAACATCGTCGACGAGTCGACCGGTGAGGTCACCGTCGTCGACACCGCCGCCGACGAGGACACGCTGCGTGCCCTGCACAAGGCGATCGACGGTGTCGCGCAGGACATGGCGGCCATGCGCTTCAACACCGCCATCGCCAAGGTCACCGAGCTGAACAACCACCTGACGAAGACCGGTGGCGCGCTGTCCCGGCCGGTCGCCGAGCAGCTGGTGCTGCTGGTCGCCCCGCTGGCCCCGCACATCGCCGAGGAGCTGTGGCGCAGGCTGGGTCACACCGAATCGGTCGTCCACCAGGACTTCCCGGTCGCCGACCCGGCGTACGTCGTCGACGAGACCGTGACCTGCGTCGTGCAGATCAAGGGCAAGGTCAGGGCCCGCCTGGAGGTCTCCCCGTCGATCACGGACGCGGAGCTGGAGGCGCTGGCGCTGGCCGACCCGCACGTGGTCGCGGCGCTGGGCGGCGCGGAGATCCGCAAGGTGATCGTGCGCGCGCCGAAGCTGGTCAACATCGTCGCCTGACGGCACATAGGGGTTTTCCCTAGGGGCAGGTTGGGGGTTCCGATGGAACCCCTGGCCTGCCCTTTCCGTTTACGGTGGAGAGACCACAGTCGTGGGGACTCGACGGATGCCGGAGGGGCGGACATGGAAGCCGCGATTATCACGATCATGGCGCTGCTCTTCTTCGCCTTCGTGGCGCTCGGGGTGTACGCCACCGTGAAGGTGGCCAAGGCCGCCAAGCGCGGGGTGGACCGCACCCTGGACCAGGCCCGGCGCACCGTGGAGGACACCACGCTGCGGGCCAAGAGCTTCGGCCAGGCCGGGGTCGCGGGCGAGCTGGCCAAGCTGCGGCTCTCCCTGCGCACCTCGATGCGGGCCACGCAGGAGGCACTCCAGGCGGGCGTCGGCGAGGACGCCTCGCTGAAGGAGTCGCTCGACCTGTTCCACCGGCTCAGCGCGCACGGGCTCGAACTGGACGACGACCTGAAGCGCATGGAGCGCGAGCCCGACAAGGCGTGGGTGGCCGGACAGCTTCCCGAGCTCACGCGGCGGACGGAGCAGATCGCGGGGTCGGCCGACGCCCTGCGCCGGGCCGCCCGGGACCGGGCCCTGAAGTTCTCCGAGGACGACCTGTCGTCGCTGAGCGCCCAGATCGACGTCGAGGCGGGCGCCCTGCGCCACTGGGACACCCCGGAGGCGGCGCCGGAGACGCGTGCGGCGGAAGGGTGGGGGAGCCCCGCCGGGGCGGCCGGCTCTGCGACCGGTCCTGCTGCCCGTCCTGCGTCCGGACCTGGGGCAGGTTCTGCGGCCGGGGGCGAGCCGCCCGCGATCACGGCGCGTGATCCCCGGCGGACCGCCTACCCGTGGGAGAAGTCGGCGCGCCCGGAGACGACCACCTGACCGACGGCGCGGCGCGTCGTGTCGCCGTGCTTCGTCGTGCCCGTGCCTGGTGGCGCTGTGCCTGTGGTGCCGTAGGAGACGCCGGGGGCGTCCGGCGGGGGGCCGGGCTGCCGCGCCGCGGCTCCGGCGGGTAACCTCCCGCTCATGTCCCGGCATGTCGCGATCGTCACCGATTCCACGGCCTACCTGCCACCCCAGACGAGGGATCGGCACGCCATCACGACGGTCCCGCTGACCGTCGTCATCGGCGACCGCGCGCTGGAGGAGGGCACCGAGATCTCGGCCCGGTCCCTCGCCGAGGCTCTGCAGAAGCGGCGGCCCGTCACCACCTCGCGACCGAGCCCCGAGACCTTCGCCGCGGCCTACCGCGAGGCGGCGGAGGCGGGGGCGCGGGGAGTCGTCTCGCTCCATCTGTCCGCCGAGGTCTCCGGGACGTACGACGCCGCCGTGCTCGCGGCGAAGGACGCTCCCGTGCCGGTGCGCGTGGTGGACACCCGCATGGTCGGCATGGCGCTGGGCTTCTGTGCCCTGGCCGCGGCGGAGGTCGCGGAGGCGGACGGCTCGCTCGACGAGGTCGTCGCTGCGGCCGAGAAGCGCGTCGCGGGAACCTCCGCCTACTTCTACGTCGACACGCTCGACTATCTGCGCCGGGGCGGGCGCATCGGCACCGCGCAGGCGCTGCTCGGCTCCGCGCTCGCGGTGAAGCCGCTCCTCGAACTCGACGGCGGGCGGATCGAGCTGCGCGAGAAGGTGCGGACGGCCTCGAAGGCCATCGCCCGCCTGGAGGAGATCGCCGTGGAGCGGGCCGGATCCGGCGCCGTCGACATCGCCGTGCACCACCTCTCCGCGCCGGAACGGGCCGCCGTGTTGGCCGACCGGCTCAGGGAGCGGATCCCGGGCATCGAGGAACTCCACGTCAGCGAGGTGGGGGCCGTCATCGGCGCGCACACGGGACCGGGGCTTCTCGCGGTCGTCGTCTCGCCGCGCTGAGCGCGTCCGTCCCCCACGGGAGTGACGGAGATATCCACAACCGGAGGCTTGTCCACGGGACTTGAGTGAGTCCCGCACAGGGCGGTCGTGCTCTCTACCGTCACGAGCATGGCTCTTCGTACACGTATCGCATCGATCACCACCACCCGAGTCGCGGACAGGCCGGGAGCTCCGACGAGCGGGCCCGGCAGGGCGCCGGGTTCGGACGGGCGCAGCCGCCCGGGAGGGCGCGGCGTGCCTCCTGGGCGGGCCCGGGGGCGCGCCCGGGTGCGCCGGGTCGCCGAGGTGCCCGGGTCCGTCGTGCGGCGGCGGGGGGACGCCCTGTTCCCACCGGTGGCACGGCCGGCGCCGTCGGTACCGTCGGCGCCGTCGGTCGGGTCCGAGACGCCGGAGGCGCCGGAGCGTGGTTCTCCGGTACGGCCCCGGGGGCGGCTGGCTGCGGCGGTGCGGGAGCGGACTCCGGTGTGGGTGCAGACGCGGTGCGGTCTCGAACCGAGGGCTCTGGCCGCGCTGACCGTGATTCTGCTCGTGGCCGCGGGCCTCGCGGGCGGGTACTTCTGGACGGGGCGGCCGGAGCCGGTGCGGGCCCCCGAGGTCGTCCGTGCCGCCCCCGCGGCGGCCACGCCCGCCGCGCCCGTGTCCGGGGGGCAGGCGCGGCCGGGTAGCGAGCAGGGGCCGCCGCCTGGAGTGGGTGGGGCAGGCGGGGCGAAGGTGGTCGTCGACGTCGGCGGCACGGTGCGCAGGCCCGGAGTGCTGACCCTGCCCGCGGGCTCGCGGGTGGCGGATGCCCTGCGGGCCGCGGGCGGGGCGAAACCCGGGGCCGATCTCACCGGGATCAACCGGGCCCGCGTCCTCATGGACGGCGAGCAGGTCCTCGTCGGGCTGCCGGGGGTGGCCGTCGGCGGTGCCGGTGCCGGGGCCGGGGCCGGTGGGCCGGGGGCGCCGCTGAGTCTCAACGCGGCCACCGTGGAGCAGCTCGACACCCTGCCCGGGGTCGGTCCCGTCCTCGCACGGCACATCGTCGACCATCGCGCGGAGCACGGCGGCTTCCGGTCGGTGGCCGAGCTGCGGGAGGTCAACGGCATCGGGGAGCGCCGGTTCGCCGACCTCGAAACGCTGGTCCGGCCGTGAACCGGGCCGGGGCGGAGGGGCCGGCCGATCTGCGGCTCGTTCCCCTCGCGGTGGCGGCCTGGGCGGCCGCGGCCTGTGCCGTGGGCGTCACCGGGTGGTGGGCGGTGGTCGGTGTCACGGTCTGCCTGGTGGGCGCTGTCCTCCTGCTGGTTCCGGCCCTGGCCCGGCGGCTGGGCGGCGCGGGAAGGGAGCCGGACGGGCCGGGGACGTCCCCGGCGGCGCCCGGGTGGAGGTTGCGGGCGACCGCGTGCGCGGGGGTCCTGCTCTGTGCGGCGGCCGGGGCGGCCTCGGCGGGGCTGCACGCGGCGGATCTGCGGCGGGGTCCCGTGCCGGCTCTGGCGCGGGAGTACGCCCGGGCGGAGGTGGAGGTCACCGTCACCGCCGATCCACGGCTCACCCGGCCCCGGGTGCGGGGCAACGCGATGGCGCCGGTCTCGGTCGTCCTCGACGGCGAGGTGACCCGCGTCGAGCGGTCGGACGGTGCGGTGCACCGGACGCGCGCGCCGGTGCTGCTGATCGTGCCGCCGGGGGAGGGGCGGGAGGAGTGGCTGCGGCTCCTTCCCTCGACCCGGCTGCGGGTCGGAGCTCGGCTGGCGCCGCCGTTGCGTTCCGGTGATCCGTTCGCCGCGGTGCTGAAGGTCGACGGGGCGGGTCCGCCCCGGATCGTGGGGCCGCCGAGCGCGCCGCAGCGCACGGCGGGCGAGTTGCGAGCCGGGCTGCGGAGGGCGACCGAGGGGCTCGCTCCGGATGCGAGGGCCCTGTTGCCGGGCCTTGTCGTCGGGGACACGTCCAGGATCGGGCCGGACCTGCGGGACGCCTTCGAGGCCACCGACCTCACGCATCTCCTCGCCGTCTCAGGTAGCAATCTCTCCGTCGTCCTGCTCCTGCTCATCGGGCGTCCCGGGAGGGCGCACCAGGTGGAGAGGGGCGGGCTCGCTCCCCGGATCGGGCTCTCGCTGCGGGCGACCGCGGTGGCCGGGGGAGCGCTGACGCTGGCCTTCGTGGTGGTCTGCCGGCCCGATCCGAGCGTGTTGCGGGCGGCGGCCTGCGGGCTCGTCGTGCTCCTGGCGATCGGCACCGGGCGCCGGAGATCGCTGATCCCCGCGCTGGCCGCCGCCGTCCTGCTCCTGGTGCTCTACGACCCCTGGCTGGCGCGGAGTTACGGGTTCCTGCTCTCGGTGCTGGCCACCGGGTCGCTGCTGACGGTCGCCCCGCGGTGGAGCGAGGCGCTGCGGCGGCGCCGGGTGCCGGGGCGGCTCGCGGAGGCGCTGGCGGCGGCGCTCGCGGCGCAGGCGGTGTGTGCGCCGGTGGTGGTGGTCTTCGCCGCCCGGGTGAGTCTGGTGGCGATCCCGGCGAACCTCTTCGCCGAACTGGCGGTCGCGCCCGCGACGGTGCTCGGCTTCGCCGCGCTCGCCCTCGCGCAGGTGTGGGAGCCGGCCGCGGTGGGGGCGGCGTGGGCGGCGGGGTGGCCGGCCGGGTGGATCGCGGGCGTGGCCCGTGCGGGCGGGGAGCTGCCGGGGGCCCAGTTGGCCTGGCCGGGCGGGTGGTGGGGCGGGCTGGCCCTGGCGCTGCTCACGGTGCTCGTCCTGCTCGGAGCGCGCAGACTGCCGCACCGGGGGTGGATCGCCGGGCTCGTCGCCGCGCTGCTCCTCCTCGTCGTGGTGCGGCCGGTGCCGTTGGCGAGGTGGGCCACCGGGTGGCCGCCGCCGGGCTGGGTGTTCGCGATGTGCCAGGTGGGGCAGGGGGACGCGACGGTGCTGGCGGCGGGTGGTGACGCGGCCGTCGTGGTGGACGCGGGACCCGATCCCGTACCGGTGGACCGTTGTCTGCGGGAGCTCGGGGTGCGGCGGGTTCCGTTGCTGGTGCTCACGCACTTCCACGCCGACCATGTGGCCGGGCTGCCGGGGGTGCTGCGGGGGCGGTCGGTGGGGGCGATCCAGACCACGGGGCTCGAAGAGCCGCCCGCCCAGGCCGCGTTCGTGCGGCGGACGGCGGCCGCCGCGCGGGTGCCGTTGGTCCGTGCGCAGCCGGGGGAGCATCGGAGGGCCGGGGCCCTGGAATGGTGGGTCCTGTGGCCGCCGGCGGGTTCCGGCGGGCCGGTCGACGGGTCGGCCGGCGGGGCGAACGACGCCAGTGTCACCCTCCTCGTCCGGGCCGCCGGAGGGCTGAGTCTGCTGCTCCTGGGCGACCTCGAACCACCGGCTCAGCGCGCGCTGCTGAGGAGCAGTCCGGGGCTGGGGCCGGTGGACGTGCTCAAGGTCGCCCACCACGGGTCCGCGCACCAGGATCCGGGGCTGATACGGGCGGCGCGGCCTCGTCTCGCGCTGGTTCCGGTGGGAAACGACAACCCGTATGGGCATCCTTCACCCCGGACGCTGGAGGCCCTGCGGGCCGGCGGGGCGCGGGTGCTGCGGACCGACCGGGACGGGGCGATCGCCGTGGTGGGGGCGGGGCGCGGGCTCGTGGCCGTACCGAGGGGAGCGTGAGTCGTCGGGGCGGAGGGTGAGCCATCGGAGTGAGAGGGCGAGCTTCATGTAAAGAAACGCTTGTAAAGAAGTCTTTCTAAAGATACCTTTCCATCATGCCGGAGATCAGCGAACCGCGACCCGAGGGCGAGCAGCCCCGCAGCATCCGCCTCACCGACCCGCGCGCCCTGCGGGCCTACGCCCACCCCCTGCGGATGTCCCTGGTGGGACTGCTGCGCAGCAGCGGACCCTTCACCGCCACCAAGGCCGCCGAGCTGACCGGTGAGTCCGTGGCCAGCTGCTCCTATCACCTGCGGATACTCGCCAAATACGGCCTCGTGGAGGAGGCGCCGGGGGGTCGGGGGCGGGAGAAGCCCTGGCGGGCCACCGCGCGGTACACCGAGTGGCCCGAGTACAGCGAGGACGCCACGGTCACGGAGGCCGCCGACGCGCTCATGGGCGCCGTCGCCGAGCGCTACTTCGAGCGGGTCACCCGGGCCATGGAGCGCCGGCACACGCTGCCCAAGGAGTGGCGCGAGGCCGAGCGGTTCAGCGACTCGCTGCTCTACCTCACCCCCGAGGAGCTGACCGGCCTGGGAGAGCGGATGAGCGCACTGCTCCGGCCCTACGAGGGGCGCGAGTCCGACCCGTCCCTCAGGCCCGAGGCCGCCCGGGCCGTCAGCATCCTGCACATCGCCTACCTGGAGCAGGACCTCCCCCACCGCCGAGAACAAGAAGAGGAGTGAGCGAGATGGCCCTCGTGGAACGCATACCGGCACTGCTGCGCGAGCGGACCTTCCGCCGCTACTGGACCGGACAGACCGTCTCGCTCGTCGGGGACCAGATCTCGCTCATCGCCCTCCCGCTCGCCGCCGTCCTGATCCTGGGCGCCGACGCCGCCGAGATGGGCTGGCTCAAGACCGCCGAACTCCTCCCCGCCCTCCTGCTCAACCTGCCGCTCGGTGCCTGGGCCGACCGGCAGGCCCGCCGCAGGCGCGCCATGATCGCGGCGGACCTCGGGCGGGCGGCGCTCGTGCTGACCCTCCCCGTGGCGTACGCGCTCGACGCGTTGACGCTCGGTCAGCTGTACGCGGTGGCCTTCGGGATCGGTGCCCTCACCGTCCTCTTCGAGGTCTGCAACGCCACGCTCCTCGTGGCACTCGTGCCCACCGACCGGTACGTACAGGCGAACGCTCTGGTCAACGGCAGCCGTTCGATGTCCTGGCTCGCGGGACCCGGCATCGGGGGCGTCCTCGTGCAGGTCCTCACCGCGCCCTTCGCCCTGGTCGCCGACGCCCTCACCTACGTGGTGTCGGCCGGATACCTGGCCCGGATCAAGGCGGTCGAACCCCCGCCTGCCCCCGTGGTCAAGGGGCACTTCACCGAAGGACTGCGCTGGGTGCTCAAGAACCCGTCGATGCGCGCGCTGTTCGCCTCCTCCGGCACGGTCCAGTTCTTCAACTACATGTTCCACACCCTCTTCGTGCTCTACGCGACCGCCGAACTCGGCATCGGCGCCGGACTGCTCGGCCTGATCCTCGGAGCCGGAGCGGTGGGCGGACTCATCGGAGCCGCGTGCAGCGGGGCGGTCGTCCGGCGGATCGGCATCGGTGCCTCGCTCGTCGTCGGCTTCCTCGGGTTCACGCTGCCCCTGCTCCTGATACCCCTGGCCGACGGGCCGCTTCCGCTGGTGGTGGCGGTGCTGTTCGTGGCCGAGTTCCTCTCCTGCGTCGCCGTGATGATCGTGGACATCGCCGCGGGGTCGTTCCAGATGGCGGTGATTCCCGACGCCGTACGAGCCCGGGTCATGGGCGCGTACCGCACGCTCAACCACGGCTTCCGGCCCCTCGGCGCGCTCGTCGGAGGCCTGCTCGGCACCGCGATCGGGCTGCGCCCGACGCTGTGGATCGCCACCGGCGGAGCCGTGCTCGCCGTGCTCTGGCTGCTGCCTTCGCCGCTGGCACGGATGCGTGAACTGCCCGTGACCGAGCAGGAGTCGACGCCCGTCGGGGCCGCGTGAGCATGCGGGAGGAGCGAGACTGTCGGTATGACCACTGAACCGGACGCCCCCACCCCGACGGCGCCTGCCCACTCGGACGCCGACGCCTACCTGGCGCGGATCGGTGCCCGGCGGCCCGCCCGTGCGGACGGCGCCGCCCTGCGCGAGCTGCACGTGCGGCACCTGCTGAGCGTGCCCTTCGAGAACCTCTCGATCCACCTCGGCGAGGACATCGTCCTGGACGAGAAGGCACTGGTCGACAAGGTGGTCGCCGGCCGCAGGGGCGGCTTCTGCTACGAGATCAACACCACGTTCGCCGTCCTGCTGCGGGAGCTCGGTTACCGGGTCTCGCTGCTCCAGGCGCGCGTCATCGACGGGGAGGGGAAGCTCGGGATCCCGTACGACCACATGGCGCTGCTCGTGGAGACGGCGGACGGGGAGCGATGGCTGGCCGACGTCGGCTTCGGTGACCACAGCCACCACCCGCTGGCCTTCGACGAGCGCGGGGACCAGGCGGACCCGGGTGGGGTGTTCCGTATCCAGGAGGCCGCCGGTGGCGATGTCGGCGATCTGGATGTGTTGCGGGACGGGAAGCCGCAGTACCGGCTGGAGGTGCGGCCCCGCGAGCTCGCGGACTTCACGGCCGGCGCCTGGTACCACCGGACCTCGCCGGACTCGCACTTTCCGCGGTCCCTCGTCTGCTCCCTGCTCACGGAGGAGGGCCGGATCACCCTCAGCGGCCGCAAGCTGATCACCCGTGCCCACGGGGAGCGCGTCGAGCGGGTGCTCGACGGGGACGAGGAGGTGCGGGGCGCGTACCGGGACCTGTTCGGCATCGTGCTCGGCGAGCTGCCGGTCGTCGAGAAGCGGAATGCCTAATTCGGACCCTCGGTAACACTTGGCTCGTTTGCCTCGAACGCCTCAACGGTGATCGAATGCGACTTCGTTGCATAGTGAACGAGTCATGCGGGGGTGCGTGAAGAATGTTCGATCGTCTCTTCGGGAAGCGGGCGGCGGGGGCGGCGCGGGGCGGCCCGCTCGCCGGTCTCGCGGTGCCCGCCTCGGCGGGCGTGCTGACCTGCCGGGTCATCGACCCGGTACACGAACCGGTCCGGCAGGCCGAGTTCGTCCTCAGTGACGGCGCGGGCCGCAAGGTGCTGGGCGGGGAGACCGACCCGTACGGCACGGCGCTCGCGACCGTACCGGCGGGCGAGTACCGGCTCGCGGTCACCGCCGAGGGCTACACGCCGTACCACGGCAGCGCCGTCGTCACCGAGGGCGGACACACGGGCGTCGGCGACGTCCTGCTCCAGGTCGCGCCGCAGCCGCAGCTCCCGGAGCCGGGTGACTGGGAGATCGACCCGACGCACTCGCAGATCGGCTTCACCGCCCGCCACATCGGCCTCGCGCGGATCCACGGCCGGTTCAACAGCTTCGCCGGCGCGGTGCGGATCGCCGACCGCATGGAGCAGTCGGCGATGCACGTCGTCATCGACGCGGCCTCCATCGACACCGGGGTGCAGATGCGCGACGACCATCTGCGCTCGGGCGACTTCCTCGACGTCGGCGTGTACCCGACGCTGGAGTTCTACAGCGAGCGCTTCGTCCACCGGGGCGGTAACCGCTGGGCCGTCACCGGGGCGCTCACCCTTCACGGAGTGAGTCGCACGGTGACGCTCGACACCCGGTACCTGGGCCTCGGGAACGGCCTTGAGGGCGAGACGCGGGGGGCCTGCCGGGCCACCACCGAGCTGCACCGGGAGGACTTCACCCTCACGTGGCAGACGCTGCTCGCGCGCGGGATCGCGGCCGTCGGGTCCAGCATCAGCATCGACCTCGACATCCAGATCGTGCCCAAGACCGCGTAGAAGGCCGCGCCAGGGGTTACGGGGCTTCCAGCCAGCCCTCGTACTCGGCGGCGAGGTCGTCGAGCGCCGCCGCGTCGAGCCGGCCGTCCGGGTCCTCGACGACCACCAGCCACTGGGCGTCCTCGGCGTCGTCCTCGCCGGCCAGGGCGTCGCGGACGAGCTGCGGGGCCTCGGCCACGCCGAAGCGGTCGGGGAGTTCCTGGGCGACCTCCTCGGCGGAGTCGCGGTCGGGGAGTACCAGTACGTGTCGTCGTTCGCTCACCGCGCCATTCTCGGGCATGGCCGGAGGACGCCGGCGTCGGGCATGGCTGTCAGTGGCCCGTGGGATGCTGGATCGCGATGGCCACCAGAAAGACTTCCCCCGACGACCTCCTCGGCCCCGTGACGCTCGCCGTGGGGCAGGAGGACCTGCTCCTCGACCGCGTCGTCCAGGAGGTGGTGGCGGCCGCCCGGGCCGCCGACGCCGACACGGACGTGCGCGACCTCACCTCCGACCAGCTCCAGCCCGGGTCGCTGGCCGAGCTGACCAGCCCGTCGCTCTTCGCCGAGCGCAAGGTCCTCGTCGTGCGGAACGCGCAGGACCTCTCCGCCGACACGATCAAGGACGTCAAGGCCTACCTCGACGACCCGGTCGAGGACATCTCGCTCGTCCTGCTCCACGCCGGCGGAGCGAAGGGCAAGGGCCTGCTCGACGCCGCGCGCAAGGCGGGGGCGCGGGAGGTGGCCTGCCCGAAGACGACGAAGCCGGCGGAGCGGCTGACGTTCGTCCGGCAGGAGTTCCGCGCGCTCGGGCGCGCGGCGACGCCGGAGGCGTGCCAGGCGCTGGTGGACTCCATCGGCAGCGACCTGAGGGAGCTGGCGTCCGCGTGCGCGCAGCTGACGTCGGACGTCGACGGGACGATCGACGAGGCGGTCGTCGGGCGGTACTACACCGGCCGCGCGGAGGCCTCGTCGTTCAACGTGGCCGACCGGGCCGTGGAGGGGCGGGCGGCGGAGGCCCTGGAGGCGCTGCGCTGGTCGCTGTCCACCGGGGTGGCGCCGGTGCTCATCACCAGCGCGCTGGCGCAGGGCGTACGGGCGATCGGCAAGCTCTCGTCGGCGCGGGGTGGGCGGCCGGCGGATCTGGCACGTGAGCTGGGCATGCCGCCCTGGAAGATCGACCGCGTGCGGCAGCAGATGCGGGGGTGGACCCCGGACGGGGTGTCCCTCGCGCTGCGGGCGATCGCGGAGGCGGACGCGGGGGTGAAGGGCGGAGGCGACGACCCGGAGTACGCCCTGGAGAAGGCGGTTGTGGCGGTGGCGCGGGCGGCGCGGTTGCGGCGGGAGTAGGGGGCTGCGCCTGTGCCCGGCCCTGCTGGGCCGGGCTGAACTGGGCGGGCCTGTGCCTGTGCCTGGCCCTGCTGGGCCGGACTGAGCTGGGCGGGCCTGTGCCGGGCCGGGCTGAGCTGGGCGGGGCTGAGCTGGGCCGGGGTTGTGGGGCGGTGCGGGGTGGTTCGTGGCTGGTGTCGGAGCGGGTTCCCCCACCCCACCCCTTCCCGAAACCCTGCCGGGGGCTGGTGGGGGATGAGGTGAGTTTCCCGGGGGCTCCGCCCCCGGACCCCCCGGGGAGACAGCGGCAGCGGCGCGCCGCGGGTCCTGGAAGTTCGCCCCCAGCGAGGTCAGCGGCAGCTTCGCGCCGCAGTGGCGTCAGTGGGGCAGCGGCTGCTTCGTACCGTGGGGCCTTGGGGCGTCGCCCCCCGCCGCAGGTCAGCGGGGGCTTCGGTCCGCAGGCGCCGGTGGGGGCAGTGGCCGTTTTGACCGTGTGTCCCCGGTGCTGGACGCGCCGAAGGCCCCGGGCGCTCCTGGGGAGGAGCGGCCGGGGCCTTCGGGGTAAGACTGGTGGGCTCGCACCCGCGTGGCGAACGCGTCCGCGTGCGAGTCCTGGTGGTCGGGCGGGAGCGGGAGAGAGGGCCCGCTGGGTCCCGTACGACCGGTTACATCAGAGCTCAGCCCTGGAGGGAGGAAACCTTGATCGCCAGCGCCGACTTCTTGTTGGCGGCGGCGTTCTTGTGGATGACACCCTTCGAGACAGCCTTGTCGAGCTGACGCGAGGCGGCGCGAGTGGCAACGGTGGCCTTCTCGAGGTCGCCGGCGGCGACAGCCTCACGGGCCTTGCGGATCGCGGTCTTGAGCGACGACTTGACGGCCTTGTTACGCAGGCGCGCCTTCTCGTTGGTCTTGTTCCGCTTGATCTGGGACTTGATGTTCGCCACGAAAAGAGCCTTTACAGGTTCGATGTTCCTTCTGGAGTGTGACTCGCAGCTGAGAGGGCACACGAGACACAGCTGTCCACAGTACCAGTCACCCTCGGGGCCGCCCAAACCGGGCACAGGGCGGCGGGCATGGGACCATGGAGCCTACGTATCGATCCGACATCGCCCCGAGACGAGACCCTGCGTGCCCGCGACTCCTACCAACGTGCCCGAGCCGAGCCGTACCGACCCGGCTCTGATCCGCAACTTCTGCATCATCGCGCACATCGACCACGGCAAGTCCACGCTCGCCGACCGGATGCTCCAGCTCACCGGTGTGGTCGACCAGCGGCAGATGCGTGCCCAGTATCTCGACCGGATGGACATCGAGCGGGAGCGCGGCATCACGATCAAGTCCCAGGCGGTCCGACTGCCGTGGGCCCCGACCGACGGGCAGGGTGAGGGTCGTACGCACATCCTGAACATGATCGACACGCCCGGGCACGTCGACTTCACCTACGAGGTCTCGCGTTCGCTCGCGGCCTGTGAGGGCACGGTCCTGCTGGTCGACGCGGCCCAGGGCATCGAGGCGCAGACCCTGGCCAACCTGTACCTGGCGATGGAGAACGACCTCACCATCGTTCCCGTGCTGAACAAGATCGACCTGCCGGCCGCCCAGCCGGAGAAGTTCTCCGAGGAGCTGGCCAACCTCATCGGCTGCCAGCCGGAGGACGTCCTCAAGGTCTCCGCGAAGACCGGTGTCGGTGTCGACGCGCTGCTCGACCGGGTCGTTCGCGACGTTCCCGCCCCGGTCGGCGTCGCCGACGCCCCCGCCCGCGCGATGATCTTCGACTCCGTGTACGACTCGTACCGGGGTGTCGTGACGTACGTGCGAGTCATCGACGGGCAGCTCAACAAGCGCGAGCGCATCAAGATGATGTCGACCGGCGCCACCCACGAGCTGCTGGAGATCGGTGTCTCGTCTCCGGAGATGACGCCGTCCGACGGTCTCGGCGTCGGTGAGGTCGGCTACCTCATCACCGGTGTGAAGGACGTCCGCCAGTCCAAGGTCGGTGACACGATCACCTCCCTGCACAAGGGCGCGACCGAGGCCCTCGGCGGCTACAAGGACCCGAAGCCGATGGTGTTCTCGGGCCTCTACCCGCTGGACGGCTCGGAGTACCCGGACCTCCGCGAGGCCCTCGACAAGCTCCAGCTCAACGACGCCGCGCTCGTCTACGAGCCGGAGACCTCCGCCGCGCTCGGCTTCGGCTTCCGCGTCGGCTTCCTGGGCCTCCTGCACCTCGACGTGATCCGTGAGCGGCTGGAGCGCGAGTTCGGTCTCGACCTCATCGCCACCGCCCCCAACGTGGTCTACCGCGTGGTCATGGAGGACGGCAGCGAGCACACGGTCACCAACCCGAGCGAGTTCCCCGAGGGCAAGATCGATGACGTGTTCGAGCCGGTCGTGCGCGCCACGATCCTGGCCCCGAGCGAGTTCATCGGCGCGATCATGGAGCTGTGCCAGACCCGTCGCGGCACGCTGATCGGCATGGACTACCTCTCCGAGGACCGGGTCGAGATCCGCTACACCCTGCCCCTCGCCGAGATCGTCTTCGACTTCTTCGACCAGCTGAAGTCCAAGACGCGCGGTTACGCCTCCCTCGACTACGAGCCCACGGGTGAGCAGGCCTCCAGCCTGGTCAAGGTCGACATCCTGCTGCACGGCGACAAGGTCGACGCCTTCTCCGCCGTCACCCACAAGGACGCCGCGTACGCCTACGGTGTGCGGCTCGTCGCCAAGCTGCGCGAGCTCATCCCGCGGCAGGCCTTCGAGGTGCCGATCCAGGCCGCGATCGGCTCCCGGGTCATCGCCCGAGAGACCATCCGCGCCATCCGCAAGGACGTCCTCGCCAAGTGCTACGGCGGTGACATCTCCCGTAAGCGGAAGCTGCTGGAGAAGCAGAAGGAAGGCAAGAAGCGCATGAAGATGGTCGGCTCGGTGGAGGTGCCGCAGGAGGCCTTCATCGCCGTCCTGTCGAGCGACGAGTCCTCCGGCAAGAAGAAGTAGCCGACGGGTCGGCGAGGAGCGGCGGCGAGTAGCTGCTCTGTGCATCTAACGGGTCCATGTGCCGACGGCGCATGGACCCGTTCGTTATGAAGCGGCGCCTTGCAAGCCCTTACGCGCCGGTCCCCGGCCCTTTACTCTGATCCCGAATCGAAGGTTACTCGCCAGTTAGTTACGTAGGCAGTCACGTAGACGGTTACGTAGTTACGCACCGCCAGCAGGCACCGCCGCCGCCCGGAGGACGTCGTGAGCGACACACAGACCCTGATCGAGAACCGGCCGCCCTCCGTGGCGACCCTCTTCCTTGAGCGCGTCGAACGGACTCCCGACGCGGAGGCGTACCGGTACCCGGTGCCCGCCGCCTCCGGTACCGGTCCCGACGACTGGAAGTCGCTCAGTTGGGGGCAGGCCGCCGATCGGGTCTACGCGATCGCCGCCGGCCTCGTCGACCTCGGCGTCCAGCCCGAGGAGCGCGTCGCGCTCGCCTCCTCCACCCGGGTGGAGTGGGTCCTCGCCGACCTCGGCGTGATGTGCGCGGGCGCCGCGACCACCACGGTCTACCCGTCGACCAACGCCGAGGAGTCGGCGTTCATCCTCTCCGACTCCGAGTCCAGGGTCCTCATCGCCGAGGACGCGGCCCAGCTCGCCAAGGCCGTCGAGCGCCGCGCCGACCTGCCGGACCTCCGGCACGTGGTCGTCATCGACGCCGAGGGCGTGGAGACCGACGGCGACTGGGTCCTCTCCCTCGCCGACCTGGAGACGCGCGGTCGCGCCTACCTGGAGAAGCACCCCGAGTCCGTCAAGGAGCGGGTCGCCGCGATCACCTCCACGCAGCTCGCGACCCTCATCTACACCTCGGGCACCACGGGCCGCCCCAAGGGCGTCCGCCTCCCGCACGACAACTGGTCGTACATGGCCAAGGCCATCGCCGCCACCGGCCTCGTCACCCAGGACGACGTCCAGTACCTGTGGCTGCCGCTCGCCCACGTCTTCGGCAAGGTCCTCACCTCGGGTCAGATCGAGGTCGGGCACGTCACCGCCCTCGACGGCCGGGTGGAGAAGATCATCGAGAACCTGCCGGTGGTCCAGCCGACCTACATGGCGGCCGTGCCCCGCATCTTCGAGAAGGTCTACAACGGGGTCGCCGCCAAGGCCCGCGCCGCCGGCGGCGCCAAGTACAAGATCTTCCTGTGGGCCGCCGACGTCGCCCGCGAGTACGCCAAGGCCACCCAGGACAACTTCCGCCGCACGGGCACCGCCTCCGCGCCCTTCGGCCTCACCGCCAAGCACAAGGTCGCCGACGTCCTCGTCTACAGCAAGATCCGCGAGGCCTTCGGCGGCAACCTGCGCGCCTGCATCTCCGGCTCCGCCGCGCTCGCCCCCGACATCGGCTACTTCTTCGCCGGCGCCGGCATCCACATCCTGGAGGGCTACGGCCTCACGGAGACCTCCGCCGCCTCCTTCGTCAACCCGGGCGAGGCCTACCGCACCGGCACCGTCGGCAAGCCGCTCCCCGGCACCGAGGTCCGGATCGCCGACGACGGCGAGATCCTGCTGCGCGGCCCCGGCGTCATGGAGGGCTACCACGGCCTGCCGGAGAAGACGGTCGAGGTCCTGGAGTCCGACGGCTGGTTCCACACCGGCGACATCGGCGAGCTCTCGGCCGACGGCTACCTCCGGATCACCGACCGCAAGAAGGACCTGATCAAGACGTCCGGCGGCAAGTACATCGCGCCGGCCGAGGTCGAGGGTCAGTTCAAGGCCGTCTGCCCGTTCGTCTCGAACATCCTGGTCCACGGCGCCGACCGGAACTTCTGCACCGCCCTGATCTCCCTCGACGAGCCCTCCATCCTCGGTTGGGCCGCCGACCACGAGCTCGCGGGCAGGACGTACGCCGAGGTCGTCGCCGCCCCGCAGACCCAGAAGCTCATCCAGGGCTACGTCGACCGCCTCAACGAAGGCCTCCAGCGCTGGCAGACGATCAAGAAGTTCCGCCTGCTGCCGCGCGACCTCGACATCGAGCACGGCGAGCTGACGCCGTCGCTGAAGCTGAAGCGGCCGGTCGTGGAGCGGGAGTACAAGGGGCTCATCGAGGAGATGTACGCGGGCTCGCGCGAGTCCTGAATCCTCTCCCGGCCGCGGTCCTGACCTGCGCGGACCTTGGTTGTCCACAGGTCGGTCGGTTTCCTCGGGCAGTACGGGACAATGGGCTCATGCCTTCCGTACTGCCCGATGGTGAGTCCGTTCCCGACGACGGGGCGCTGCCCCCGCACGCCCTCGAAGGGGCGGGGGAGCGGCCGCTCGGGTTCTATCTGCACGTGCCGTACTGCGCGACGCGGTGCGGCTACTGCGACTTCAACACGTACACGGCGAGCGAGCTGCGCGGTACGGGCGGGGTGCTCGCCTCCCGGGACAACTACGCCGAGCAGGTCGTCGAGGAGATCCGGCTCGCCCGGAAGGTCCTCGGCGACGACCCCCGGCCGGTGCGGACCGTCTTCGTCGGCGGCGGCACGCCGACGCTGCTCGCCGCCGGGGACCTCGTACGGATGCTGGGGGCGATCCGTGACGAGTTCGGGCTCGCGGACGACGCCGAGGTGACGACGGAGGCCAATCCGGAGTCCGTGAACCCGGCGTACCTCGCCGAGCTGCGGGAGGGCGGCTTCAACCGGATCTCCTTCGGCATGCAGAGCGCGAAGCAGCACGTCCTGAAGATCCTCGACCGTACGCACACCCCCGGGCGCCCCGAGGCGTGCGTCGCCGAGGCGCGGGCCGCCGGCTTCGACCACGTCAACCTGGACCTCATCTACGGCACGCCCGGGGAGACCGACGACGACTGGCGGGCGTCGCTCGACGCGGCGATCGGCGCGGGGCCCGACCACGTCAGCGCGTACGCGCTGATCGTCGAGGAAGGCACGCAGCTCGCGCGTCGCATCCGGCGCGGGGAGGTGCCGATGACCGACGACGACGTGCACGCCGACCGGTACCTGATCGCCGAGGAGGCCTTCGAGAAGGCGGGCTTCTCCTGGTACGAGGTGTCCAACTGGGCCACCTCGGAGGCCGGGCGCTGCCTCCACAACGAGCTGTACTGGCGCGGCGCCGACTGGTGGGGCGCGGGGCCCGGGGCGCACTCGCACGTCGGGGGCGTCCGCTGGTGGAACGTGAAGCACCCCGGGACGTACGCGGCGGCCCTGGCCGCCGGGAAGTCGCCGGGCGCGGGGCGGGAGATCCTCGCGGAGGAGGACCGGCGCGTGGAGCGGATCCTGCTGGAGCTGCGGCTCCGGGACGGCGTCGAGCTGTCGATCCTCAAGCCGGCGGGGCTTGCGGCGGCCGCGCGGGCGCTGGAGGACGGGCGACTCGACCCCGCGTCGTACGAGGCCGGGCGGGCCGTTCTGACGCTGCGGGGTCGGCTGCTCGCGGACGCGGTCGTGCGGGACCTGGTGGACTAGGGCGCCGTCACGAAGTCGATCAGTTCCTCCACGCGGCCCAGCAGTTCCGGCTCCAGGTCCTTGTAGGAGTTCACGCGCTTGAGGATCGCCTGCCATACCGCGCCGGTGTTGTCCGAGGGCCAGCCCAGGGCGTGGCAGACGCCCGTCTTCCAGTCCTGGCCGTGCGGGACTCTCGGCCAGGCCCTGATGCCCACCGAGGACGGCTTCACGGCCTCCCAGATGTCGATGTACGGGTGGCCGACCACCAGGACGTCCGGGGACGTCACCTGCGCGGCGATCCTCGACTCCTTCGAGCCCGGGACCAGGTGGTCCACCAGGACGCCCAGGCGGGCGTCCGGGGCCGGGCCGAACTCGGCCACGATCGACGGCAGGTCGTCGACGCCCTCCAGGTACTCCACGACCACGCCCTCGATGCGGAGGTCGTCGCCCCAGACCCGTTCGACGAGTTCGGCGTCGTGCCGGCCCTCGACGTAGATGCGGCCCGCCCGGGCGACCCGGGCCCGCGCGCCCGGCACCGCGACCGAGCCGGACGCCGTACGGGTGGGGCGTACCGGGGCGGCGGCGGACGGGCGGACCAGGGTGACCACCCGGCCCTCCAGGAGGAAGCCGCGCGGCTCCATCGGGAAGACCCGGTGCTTGCCGAAGCGGTCCTCCAGGGTCACCGTGCCCGCCTCGCAGCGGATCACCGCCCCGCAGAAGCCCGTGGAGACTTCCTCGACGACGAGGTCGTGGTCCGCCGGGACCTCCGGGACGGGGGCCGACCGCTTCCAAGCAGGTGTCAGGTCCGGGTCGTAGCTGCGCATTTGGGCGAGGTTATGACACGGCGAAGCGGCGTGCCAGTTCCTCGCGCTGTGTCCGGACGAACGTGGCGTCGACCGTCGCCCCGTGGCCCGGTACGTACACCGCGTCCTCGCCGCCCAGCGACAGCAGCCGGTCCAGCGCGTCCGGCCAGCGGGACGGGATCGCGTCCGGGCCCGCCTGCGGCTCGCCCGACTCCTCCACCAGATCCCCGCAGAAGACGACCTCGCGCTCCCCGGGGACGAAGAGCGCCAGATCGTGGCCCGTGTGGCCCGGGCCGACGTTCGCCAGGAGCACCTGCCGGCCGCCCAGGTCGAGCGTCCACTCCCCGGAGACCACGTGCCGCGGGCTCACCAGGACGTCGGCGGCCTCCGTCGCCGCCCGCTCGTCGACCCCCTGCGCCATCGCGTCCTTGCGCAGGTCCTCCCGGTCCCGCTCCCGGCTCAGCAGCTCGTCCACCCCCACCGCGCCGAAGACCTCCGCGCCCGCGAACGCCGCCGTGCCGAAGACGTGGTCGAAGTGCGGGTGGCTCAGTGCGATGTGCGTCACTCTTCGGCCGTCCGTCAACGCCGCGATCTGGCCGCGCAGCTCGGCGCCCTCCGCGAGCGTCGAGCCCGTGTCGTACAGCAGCAGCCCCTTCGCGCCCACGACCAGGCCCACCGTGGCGTCCCAGCCGGGCAGCCGGCGTCGGCCCACTCCGTCCCCCAGCCGCTCCCAGCCGTACGCTTCCCAATCGATGTCCATGGGGCGACGCTAACCGGTGCGCCCCCGCCTCCTTGCCAGGAGCGTTGCCCGCCGCCGTACACTGGCCGGGGGATTGCTGGCACTCGGGCAGGGTGAGTGCCAAAACCGGAGCAACCGGAGCATCCGGAAC
Organism: Streptomyces sp. NPDC056169; assembly: GCF_042268445.1. NCBI lineage: Bacteria > Bacillati > Actinomycetota > Actinomycetes > Kitasatosporales > Streptomycetaceae > Streptomyces > Streptomyces sp. NPDC056169. The sequence continues at coordinate 155,768 of NZ_JBHJUO010000013.1, forward strand.
GACGAGGACAGCTGGAGGTGCGCACGATGCTCAGCGAACGCAGACTCGAGGTGCTGCGCGCCATCGTCCAGGACTACGTCGGGACGGAGGAGCCGGTCGGCTCGAAGGCGCTCACCGAGCGCCACAAGCTCGGCGTCTCGCCCGCCACGGTCCGCAACGACATGGCCGTGCTGGAGGAGGAGGGCTACATCGCCCAGCCTCACACCAGCGCCGGGCGCATCCCGACCGACAAGGGCTACCGGCTCTTCGTCGACCGGCTGGCCGGCGTCAAGCCGCTGTCGACGCCCGAGCGGCGCGCCATCCACAACTTCCTGGACGGGGCCGTCGACCTCGACGACGTCGTCGGGCGGACGGTCCGGCTGCTCGCCCAGCTGACCCGGCAGGTCGCCGTCGTCCAGTACCCCTCGCTGACCCGCTCGACCGTCCGGCACGTGGAGCTGCTGGCGCTGGCCCCGGCCCGCCTGATGCTCGTGCTCATCACGGACACCGGCCGCGTCGAGCAGCGCGTCATCGACTGTCCCGCGCCCTTCGGCGAGACCTCCCTCGCCGACCTGCGGGCCAGGCTCAACAGCCGGGTCGTCGGCCGCCGGTTCGCCGACGTGCCGCAGCTGGTGCAGGACCTCCCCGAGTCCTTCGAGGAGCTCGAGGACCGCGCCACGGTCTCGACCGTGCTCGCGACCCTCCTCGAAACGCTCGTGGAGGAGCACGAGGAGCGGCTGATGATCGGCGGCACCGCCAATCTCACCCGCTTCGGACCCGACTTCCCCCTGATGATCAGGCCCGTCCTGGAAGCTCTGGAGGAGCAGGTCGTGCTCCTCAAGCTGCTCGGCGAGGCCAAGGAATCGGGCATGACCGTACGCATCGGGCACGAGAACGCCCACGAGGGGCTGAGCTCCACGTCCGTCGTCTCGGTCGGCTACGGTTCGGGCGGCGAAGCAGTCGCCAAACTCGGCGTGGTCGGACCGACCCGCATGGACTACCCCGGAACGATGGGAGCGGTACGCGCAGTGGCACGTTACGTCGGACAGATCCTGGCGGAGTCGTAAGTGGCCACGGACTACTACGCCGTACTCGGCGTGCGCCGCGACGCTTCCCAGGACGAGATCAAGAAGGCCTTCCGGAGGCTCGCGCGCGAGCTGCACCCGGATGTGAATCCCGATCCGAAGACGCAGGAACGCTTCAAGGAGATCAACGCCGCCTACGAGGTCCTCTCGGACCCGCAGAAGAAGCAGGTCTACGACCTCGGCGGCGACCCGCTCTCGGCCTCCGGCGGGGGCGGCGCGGGCGGCTTCGGCGCGGGTGGCTTCGGCAACTTCTCCGACATCATGGACGCGTTCTTCGGCACGGCCTCGCAGCGCGGCCCGCGCTCGCGGACCCGCCGCGGCCAGGACGCCATGATCCGTCTGGAGATCGACCTCAACGAGGCGGCCTTCGGCACCACCAAGGACATCCAGGTCGACACGGCCGTCGTCTGCACCACCTGTTCGGGTGAGGGTGCCGCGCCCGGCACCTCCGCCCAGACCTGTGACATGTGCCGCGGTCGCGGCGAGGTCTCCCAGGTCACCCGGTCCTTCCTGGGCCAGGTCATGACCTCCCGGCCCTGCCCGCAGTGCCAGGGCTTCGGCACCGTCGTCCCGACCCCGTGCCCCGAGTGCGCGGGCGACGGCCGGGTCCGGTCCCGTCGCACCCTCACCGTCAAGATCCCGGCCGGTGTCGACAACGGCACCCGGATCCAGCTCGCCGGCGAGGGCGAGGTCGGCCCCGGCGGCGGCCCGGCCGGTGACCTGTACGTCGAGATCCACGAGATCCCGCACGACACGTTCCAGCGGCGCGGCGACGACCTGCACTGCACGGTGACCATCCCGATGACGGCGGGCGCGCTCGGCACGAAGGTGCCGCTGCAGACCCTCGACGGCATCGAGGAGATCGACATCCGTCCGGGCACGCAGTCCGGCCAGTCGGTCCCGCTGCACGGCCGCGGCGTCACGCACCTGCGGGGCAACGGCCGGGGCGACCTGATCGTGCACGTCGAGGTGCAGACCCCGGGCAAGCTCGACGCGGAGCAGGAGCGGCTCCTGCGCGAGCTGGCCAAGCTGCGCGGCGAGGAGCGGCCCACCGGGCAGTTCCAGCCGGGTCAGCAGGGCTTGTTCTCGCGCCTGAAGGACGCCTTCAACGGGCGGACCTGACCGGACGGCATCGTGAGGGAAGGGGCGGGGCGGCGATGGGCCGTTCCGCCCCTTCCCGTTCTGCCCCCTCCGTCTCCGGAGGGCCGCCTTCCGTGACCTGACGTACCGATTCGGCCCGCCGCGGCCGTCATGAAACGATGCCCGTATGTCCACCACCGCACTGAACGATCTCTTTCGGTATCCGATCGTGCAGGCCCCCATGGCGGGTGGCGCTTCCTGTCCCGAGCTCGTCGGGGCCGTCTGCGAGGCCGGTGCGCTCGGTTTCCTGGCCGGCGGGTACAAGACGGCCGGAGGCCTGTACCAGGAGATCAAGCAGGTACGCGGGCTCACCGCGCGCCCCTTCGGCGTCAACCTCTTCGTGCCGCAGGGCGGCCCGCACGCCGACCCGGCCGCCGTCGAGGTCTACCGGCACCAGCTCGCGGGCGAGGCGACCTGGTACGAGACCTCCCTCGGCGAGGCCGACGACTGCCGCGACGACGACGGCTACGACGCCAAGCTGGCGATCCTCCTGGACGACCCGGTCCGCGTCGTGTCCTTCACCTTCGGTTGTCCCGCTCCCGAGACGCTCGCCGCCTTCGCCCGCGCCGGAACGTTCACGCTCGTCACCGTCACCTCGGCCGAGGACGCCCTCGCCGCCGAGCGGGCCGGTGCCGACGCCGTCTGCGTCCAGGGCGCCGAGGCCGGCGGCCACCAGAGCACGTACCGCGACGACCCGGCCGACGACGGCACCCCGGGGACCGGGCTCCTCGCCCTCCTCACCCAGGTCCGCGAGAGCGTCGCGCTGCCGGTCGTCGCCACCGGCGGGATCATGCGCGGCGCGCAGATCGCCGCCGTCCTCGCCGCCGGCGCCGACGCCGCCATGCTCGGCACCGCCTTCCTCGGCTGCCCCGAGTCCGGCGCGCATCCGCTGCACAAGCGGGCCCTGACCGATCCGCTCTTCACCCGGACCGCCTTCACCCGGGCCTTCTCCGGGCGTCCCGCGCGCGGGCTCGTCAACCGCTTCATGCGCGAGCACGGGCCGTACGCCCCCGCCGCCTACCCCGAGGTCCACCACCTCACCGCCCCGCTCCGCAAGGCCGCCGCCACCTCCGGCGACTCCCAGGGCATGGCCCTGTGGGCCGGGCAGGGCCACCGGCTCGCCCGCGAACTCCCCGCAGGGCAGCTCGTCGAGGTCCTGGCCGCCGAACTCGACACCGCCCTCTCCGACCTGGCCCACAGGAGCGCCTCATGACCGCACCCGTCTTCGTCGTCGACACCGTTCCCGGCCCCGGGAGCTTCCTCCTGGACGGGTCCGAGGGCCGGCACGCCGTCTCCGTGAAGCGGCTGCGCGAGGGCGAGGAGCTCGTCCTCGCCGACGGCCGGGGCCGCTGGGCCGAGTGCGTGGTGCTCGCCGCCGAGGGCAAGGACCAGCTGACCGTGCGGGTCGCCGAGGTGCACGAGGACGCCGAGGAGTCGCCGCGGATCACGGTCGTCCAGGCGTTGCCCAAGGGCGACCGGGGCGAACTCGCCGTGGAGACCATGACGGAGACCGGGGTCGACGCGATCGTCCCCTGGGCTGCCTCCCGCTGCATCACCCAGTGGAAGGGCGACCGGGGCCTCAAGGCGCTCGCCAAGTGGCGTGCCACCGCCCGCGAGGCGGGCAAGCAGTCGCGCCGCACGCGCTTCCCCGAGGTCGCCGACCTGATGACGACCAAGCAGCTCGCCGCCCTCCTCGCGGCCGCCGACTTCGCCGCCGTCCTCCACGAGGACCGCGCGCATCCGTCCGGCGCGCTGGCCACCGCCGAACTGCCCGCGAAGGGCTCGATCGTGCTGATCGTCGGACCCGAGGGCGGCGTCTCCCCGGACGAGCTCGCGGCCTTCGAGGCGGCCGGCGCGAAGCCGTACCGGCTGGGCCGCAGTGTCCTGCGCACCTCCACAGCGGGTACGGCGGCGACGGCCCTCGTCCTGGGGCGCACCGGCCGCTGGAGCTGAAGGATTTAGTCGGAACCCGGTGGACGGGTGCCACCGGGTTCTTCATAGGGTGGCCGCATGGCCGACGAGTCCCCTCTGATCCGCAGTCTGCGCGCCGCCGTTGCCGCCGCCCCCGGTGACGTACCCCTGCGCCTCCACTTCGCCGAGCTGCTCCTTTCCGAGGGGCGCAACGAGGAGGCCGTCGCGGAGGCGGCCGTCGCCCTCCAGCACGCGCCCGGCGACGCGGACGCCCGCGCGCTGATGATGCGGGCGATGGGCATGCCTCCCGCGACGCCTCCCGTGACGCCTCCCGCGGCGGCACCCGCGGCACCTCCTGCGGCGGCACCCGTGACGCCTCCCGCCGTCGAGCAGCCCGCGCCGCCCGCGCCCGCGCCCGCTCCCGAGGCCCCCGCGACGCCCGCCCCCGCCCCGGCCCCCGCCTTCGACTGGGACGCCGCCGAGCAGCAGGTCCAGGACCTCGTCGGGCCTCGCTTCCTGGACGAGCCGCAGGCCGCCGACGGCGAGGGCGCCGCCGGGGACGCCGCCGCCTGGGACGTGGACGCCCCCGGTGCCGTGCGGCTCGCCGACGTCGGCGGCATGGAGGAGGTCAAGGACCGCCTGGAGGCCGCCTTCCTCGCCCCCATGCGCAACCCCGAACTGCGCAGGCTGTACGGCAAGTCGCTGCGCGGCGGCCTGCTCCTGTACGGGCCGCCCGGCTGCGGCAAGACCTTCATCGCCCGGGCCGTCGCGGGCGAGCTCGGCGCGAACTTCCTCACCGTCTCGCTCTCCGACGTCCTCGACATGTGGATCGGGGCCTCCGAGAAGAACATCCACGACATCTTCGAGACCGCCCGCCGCCAGGCCCCCTGCGTCGTCTTCCTCGACGAGCTGGACGCCCTCGGCGCCAAGCGTTCCCGTACGCACCACAGCGGGCTGCGCAACGTCGTCAACCAGCTCCTCACCGAGCTCGACGGCATCGCGAGCGGCGCCGGCAACGAAGGCGTCTTCGTGCTCGCCGCCACCAACGTGCCCTGGGACGTGGACATCGCGCTCCGCCGCCCGGGCCGCCTCGACCGCACGCTCCTCGTGCTGCCGCCGGACGCCGCCGCCCGGGAGGCGATCCTCCGCTACCACCTGCGCGAGCGCCCCATCGAGGCCGTCGACCTCGGCAAGCTCGTCAAGGTCACCGAGGACTTCTCCGGCGCCGACCTCGCCCATCTCTGCGAGACCGCCGCCGAGGCCGCGCTCCTCGACTCCGCCCGCAGCGGCTCCGTACGCCTCATCACCACCAAGGACCTCCTCGGCGCGGCCAAGCAGATCAAGCCGTCCACGGAGCCGTGGTTCGCCGCCGCCCGGAACGTCGCCATGTTCGCCAACGAGGGCGGGCTGTACGACGACCTCCTCGCCTACCTGAAGCGGAAGCGCAAGCTGTGACCACTCCGACCGCGCTCCTGCGCGCCGAGGCGCTGTACGACACCGGGCGGTACGAGCAGGCCGGGGCGCTCGTCGCCCAGCACCTGGCGACCGACCCGGAGGACGCCGACGCCCTCGTCCTGCTCGCCCGCTGCCACCACCGGGCCGGCGACGGTCCGGCCGCCCTGGCCGCCGTGGACCAGGCGCTGGGCGCCCGGCCCGAGCTGCTCATGGGCTGGCTGATGCGCGTGCAGATCCTGCTGGGCCTGAAGCGGTTCCCGGAGGCCGAGACGACCGCCCGGCGCGCCGTCGCGATCGCCCCGCAGTACTGGGGCAGCCACTACGCGCTCGGCACCGCCCTCGCCGAGCACGCCGAGCACTCCCGCACCCCGGCCCGCGCGGTCGAGGCGTACGAGGCGGCCCGGGCCGCCGTCGCCCTCGGCCCCGAGGAGGACGCGGCGCACTTCCTCGTGGGCCTGACCGCCCAGCGCCGGGGCGACCACGCCACCGCGCAGCGGGCGTACGAGGCTGCTCTGCGGCTCAACCCGCAGAGCAGCGAGGCCCACAACAACCTCTCGCTGCTCCGGCTGCGGCGCCGCTGGTTCCGGCGCGGTGCCTGGACGCAGGCCGCCGAGGGCTTCGTCGCCTCCGCCGCGCTCGACCTCGACGACCGCAAGGCCCGGTACAACCTGGAGGCCATGGCCTGGAACACCGCAGCCGGGGCCCGCTGGGTGGCCCTCGTCGGCTTCATCGCCTCCTTCCTCGCCACCGCCCCGGTCCGCTCCGGAGCCACCGGCGCCGAGGCCGTCGTCCCCTTCGTGATCGGCGCGGCCGTCGTCGTCGGCGCCTGGGGCGGCTGGGTGCTGTGGATGGGCCGCCGGGTCCCGGCCCGGCTGCGCCGCCCGATGCTGCTCGTCGCGCGCGCCTGCCGGCCGGTGATCGCGATGGCGACCGCGGTGGGGCTGCTCGGTCTGTACTCGGTGGTGACGTTGGCGTTGTGGTCGTTCGATTCGGGCGTCGTGGGCGGGCTCGGGACGCCGCTGTTCTGGGCGGTGATCATCACGTACTGGGTGAGCCGCTCCGCCCTGAACCGCCGCGCGCCGAAGGACTGACCGGGGGACGACGGTCATGTCGCCGGCGGCGGATAGCATTCCCGTTGGACCGATCCACATCAGAGGCGAGGAGGCCCGGGCCATGGCCGGAGAGCCGCAGAGCGACTGCCTGTTCTGCAAGATCGTGGCGGGGGAGGTGCCGGCGACGATCGTCCGCGAGACGGAGACGACGGTCGCGTTCCGCGACATCAACCCGCAGGCGCCCACCCACGTCCTCGTCATCCCGCGGCTCCACTATCCGGACGCGGCCTCCCTGGCCGCCGCCGCGCCGACCGTCGCCGCCGACATACTGCGCGAGGCCGGAGAGATCGCCGCGCAGGAGAAGGTCGACGGCCACGGCTTCCGGATCGTCTTCAACACCGGTGCCGGCGCGGGTCAGACCGTCTTCCACGCCCACGCGCACGTGCTGGGCGGCCGCGGTCTCAACTGGCCGCCCGGATAGTCCGTGTCCGTACGCGAACTGGTCGTCCTCGGGACCGCCAGCCAGGTCCCGACCCGGCACCGCAACCACAACGGCTATCTGCTGCGCTGGGACGGCCAGGGCATCCTCTTCGACCCCGGCGAGGGCACGCAGCGCCAGATGCTGCGGGCCGGGGTCGCCGCGCACGACCTCGACCGGATCTGCGTCACGCACTTCCACGGCGACCACTCGCTCGGCCTGGCCGGGGTGATCCAGCGGATCAACCTCGACCAGGTCCCGCACCCGGTCACCGCCCACTACCCGGCGAGCGGGCAGCACTTCTTCGAGCGGCTGCGGTACGCCACGGCCTACCGCGAGACCGTGAAGCTGACCGAGGCGCCCGTCGCCGCCGACGGGCCGCTCGCGGTCACCGAGGCGTACACCCTCGACGCGCACAAGCTCTCCCACCCCGTCGAGTCCTACGGCTACCGGGTCACCGAGCCCGACGGGCGCCGGATCCTGCCCGAGCGGCTCGCCGCGCACGGCATCAAGGGCCCCGACGTGGGCCGGATCCAGCGGGACGGCGTGCTGGACGGCGTGACCCTCGAAGAGGTCAGCGAGGTCCGGCGCGGGCAGCGCTTCGCCTTCGTCATGGACACCCGCCTCTGCGACGGGGTGCACGCGCTCGCGGAGGGCGCCGACATGCTCGTCATCGAGTCGACCTTCCTCGACGAGGACGTCCGGCTCGCCACCGACCACGGCCATCTGACGGCCGGACAGGCCGCGGCCGTGGCGCGGGACGCGGGCGTGCGCCACCTCGTCCTGACCCACTTCTCGCAGCGCTACGACGACCCGGCCGAGTTCGAGCGACAGGCGCGGGCGGCCGGGTTCGACGGCGAACTGAGCATTGCCCAGGACCTCATGAGGGTCCCCGTACCGAAGAGATAGAGCACCACCCATGCCCCTCCCCACGGAACTTCCCACGGCACTCCCCACGGCGCTCCCCAAGGCCGAGCTGCACCTCCACATCGAAGGCACCCTCGAACCCGAGCTGGCCTTCGCGCTCGCCGCGCGCAACGGCGTCACCCTGCCGTACGCGGACACCACCGCGCTGCGCGAGGCGTACGAGTTCAGCGACCTCCAGTCCTTCCTGGACCTCTACTACGGGCTGATGGCGGTCCTGCGCACCGCCGGGGACTTCACGGAGCTCGCCGACGCCTATCTGGAGCGGGCCGCAGGCCAGGGCGTCCGGCACGCCGAGATCTTCTTCGACCCGCAGGCGCACACCGCGCGCGGGGTCCCGATCGGCACGGTGATCGAGGGCCTCGGGGCCGCCCTCGACCGGTCCGAGGAGCGGTACGGGATCTCGACGCGGCTCATCATGTGCTTCCTGCGCGACGAGTCCGCCGAGTCGGCCATGGCCACCCTGGAGGCCGCGAAGCCGTACCTGGACCGGATCACCGGCGTCGGCCTGGACTCGGCGGAGGTCGGCCACCCGCCGGCGAAGTTCCGCGCGGTGTACGAGGAGGCCGCCCGGCTCGGGCTGCGGCGCGTCGCCCACGCGGGCGAGGAGGGCCCCGCGGAGTACGTCCGCGAGGCCCTGGACGTCCTCGGGGTGGAGCGCGTCGACCACGGTCTGCGCTGCATGGAGGACCCGGAGCTCGTCGGCCGGCTGGCCCGCGAGCGGGTGCCGCTGACGCTCTGCCCCCTGTCGAACGTCCGGCTCCGCGTCATCGACACGCTCGCCGACCATCCGCTCCGCGCGATGATGGCGGCGGGTCTGCTGGTGACGGTGAACTCCGACGACCCGGCCTACTTCGGCGGTTACGCGGGCGACAACTTCGACGCGGTCCGGGCCGCCCTGGCCCTGGAGCCGGAGCAGCTCCGCGAGCTCGCCCGCAACTCCTTCGAGGCCTCCTTCCTGGAGGACGACGAGCCGCGCAGGGCCCGTTTCCTCGCCGAGGTGGAGGCCTACGACTTCGGCGCCTCCTAGGGCTCTCCCAGGGCTCTCCCAGCGCTCCCCGGTGTCGATGATCGCGCCTTCGCACCGGCCGACCATCCGATGATTCCTCGGCGGTGATCGCCCGGTCGAGCACACTTGCAAGCGGTGGCGGCGGGCAGGCGTGTTGCCCGTTTCGGGTCCGATGGCGAGTGCCATCATCGGGCAAAAATCCGCTCCTCTATCAATGGGGCCGTGAGGCCTTGAGGAGGACCATCGCATGTCAAGGGTCGGTCGGTGCGCGCGTCTGTTCGCCGCACTTCTGTTGATGCTCGTGGGCTCGGCCGCCGTAGGCGCCACTTCCGCCCACGCCGCCACCGAGCAAATCACCGTGAGCCTCTACCGGGTCGTCGAAATCTCCTGTGACGAGGGAGACGGCGAGGCGTGTGGGAACGACTACTATCCGAAATTCGAGATCGACCATCAGGGGCTGTTCGACGGGAAAGACGACTACTGCTGCGCCCACGGGGCCGACTTCAGGACCAACTGGGTCCGGACGGCGACCGTGGACACCAGCCACAACCCCGTCGCCATCCACTTGGAGCTGTGGGACCAGGACGACCTGAGCGCCGACGACCCCGTCAAGTGGGTCGGTGGGAGCAACGACCTCAACCTCTCGTTCGACCTGATGACCTGCACGTTCACCGGAGGCGGTCTGACCGGTCAACAGGGAGCGGGGGTCCCCACCCTGGCCGGTGAGAGCGAGGGCTCCGTCGCCCGGGGCTACTTCACGATCACCACACCCTCGTGCGTGAGCCTGGCGAACAGCGTGGACAGCGACGGCGACGGCCTCATGAACACCTGGGAGGTCCCGGGCAGGGGCTACGACTTCGACACCGACGGGACCGTGGACCTGCCCCTGGGCGACCAGCCGTACGGGGCCGTCCCCTACCGCAAGGACCTGTTCGTCGAGGCGGACTACATGGCCGAGACCAAACCGCAGGCCGAGGCGCTCGCCGACGTGGTCAAGGCGTTCGCCGAGGCTCCGGTCGACCCGTACCCCGATCCGGCCGACGCGACGAAGACCAAGTTCCGGGGCGTCAACCTCCATGTGACGGAGGGAGAGGCCGTCACGACCGTGAACCCCCTCATGTGGCGGTCGAACGGCCCTGGCACAGCGGACGACTTCAACGACCTGAAGAGCGGGAGCCCGCCGGGCCCTTGCACCGGATTCTTCGGCTCGGCAGCCGATCGGTCCAGCTCCAACTGCGCGAACATCCTGAGTGCGAAACGCCAGGCCTTCCGCTACATGCTCTTCGCCATCAGCTTCTTCGACGGATCCACGCCGCCCAAGGCGTCGACGGCGTCGGGCAGTTCCGAGTGGACCTCCGCGGGCCCGCAGGGCGGCAACGACTTCATCGTGACCCTGGACACCTGGGTTCCCTCGACGATCGCGAAGATCGGCGCACGCAGGAAGGCCGAGGCCGCCACCTTCATGCACGAGCTCGGGCACACGCTGAGCCTGGGACACGGCGGCAACGACGCGGTCAACTGCAAACCGAACTACCTCAGCGTCATGAACTACACGCTGCAGTTCGCGGGCAGGGACCCCGACAGGCCGCTGGACTACTCCAGCGCGGCCCGGGGCACGGCCCTCGGGACGACCCCGGCCACGGTGCTCAACGAGGCGAGCCTGAACGAGAACAACGGCGTGTACGGGACGCCCTCACCCGCGCGCAAGACCGTCTACGGAGTCGGCGGCAAGCTGCGCGTCGCACCCGCCACGAACGGTCCCCTCAACTGGAACGAAACCGGCGGCGACAAGGAATCCGCCATCCCGGCCGACATCAACTACATCCAGTCCATCGGTCCTGACGACGGCGGATGCAGCAAGGCCAGCCCCGGCCAGAGCCTGGGCGGCTTCGACGACTGGGCGCACATCCAGTACAACCCCCGCCTCAACGCCGAGTTCTTCGCCGACGGAGACCGCCCGCTCCTGCCGGAGCTGACCGAGGAATCGGTCCGCGCCATGTTCCAGCAGGCCGACCTCAAGATCGCCAAGTCCTCCGACGAAGCCGACGCCACCGGCGGGGACACGGTGCACTACACGACCACCGTGACCGACCTCGGCCCCGGTACCGCCACGGGCATCCACGTGGACGACACCCTGCCCGACGGCAGCACCCAGCAGCGCTCGCTCGCCGACCTGGCCAACGGCGCCACCGCCACGGTCACACCGGCCTTCACCTACCTCGTGCCGTGCGACACGGCAGACGGCACGGTCCTCACCAACCGCGCCACGGTCACCGGCACCGACACCGAGGGCGTGCCCGACCCGTACACGGACGACAACACGGCACGGGCGACCACCACCGTGCACGCCCCGGTCCTGACCGTGGACAAGGCCGCCACGGCCACCGTCGACGCGGGCCAGGCCATCACGTACACCCTCACCTACGCGAACACGGGGAGCGGCGCCGCATCCGGTGTCACCCTCACCGACACCCTGCCGGCGGGCGTGTACTACAGCCAGGCCCTCGATCTCGGCACCGGCCCCAGGCCGAGCTCCGTGACCCTCAACGACGACGGCACCCGGACCCTGGTCTGGAACGTCGGCAGCCTCCCGGCGCACTCCGGCGACCGGCAGATCGTCTTCACCGCGAGGCCGACGCTCCTGGCCCTGGCCGGCACCACCTATACCGACACCGTGTCCGTCGGCTACAAGAACGCCGGCGGGGCGTGCACCTTCGCGCCCGTCACGGACTCCGCCACCACCACCATCACCGTGACCCCGCCCAGCCGCGACCCGCTCTCCCAGGGCTACTGGAGGAACCACCCGGGGCAGTGGACCGCCGAGTTCCTGGCCCGCGTACAGGCCACCGACCAGCGGTACGACACCGACCGGAGCGGGGCCCTGTCCGCCGCCGAGGTCACCGCGGCATTCCGCGACGACAACGCGCCCAAGAGCATCCTGGGCAAGCAGCTGTTGGCCGTCTACTTCAACCTGGCCACCCGGCGCATCAACGCCGGAACGGCCATCCTCTCGCGTACCACCCAGTCACTGGGCCTGCACAACGTCCGCGAGGCCGTGATCTACGCACAGGACACGCTGCTCCTCCCGGTGAACTCCGGCACCTCGCAGCGCTACAGCAGGATCATCGGAGTGCTGGACGACATCAACGCCAACAGGATCGAGCAGTACTGACGGCTGCCCGAAAGGCCTTCCGTACGCTCCGAGGCCCCGCTCCCGCGCATTTCCGCGCCGGTGGCGGGGCCTCGCCGCGAGGTGTCCGCGCAGCCGCCCCGCCTCCCCGCAGGGCGGCTCCGCGGACCGCGTCAGGCGCGGCAGCGCAGCAGTTCCAGCGGCGGGTCGGAGAGCATGTCCGCCCAGAACTCCTCGCCGTACTCGCGGATGCCCGCCTCGGACACCGAGAGCGGGACCCACTCCAGCGCGCTGAACCCGGCCGCTTTCAGGGACTGTTCGTAGACCTCGCGGCGCGGGCACGTGGTGATGATGGTGATCGGCTGCGGGTCGAGGAGGGCCGTGAGCCGCCCTCGGCTGCCCGTCTCGATCTGCTCGCCCGTCGCCTCGATGCGGAAGCCGTACTTGTCCAGCGGCGGACCGTCGTACCGGTAGTCGGGCGTCTGGACGAGCAGGAAGAACTCGCCGCCCGGCTTCAGGTTCCGGTGGATGTTCGCGCACATCCGCTCCGTCTCCGCGATGTCCGCCGCGTAGTTGAGACACTGCACGCCCAGCGCGATGTCGAAGCGCCGGTCGAGCTGCCGCAGCTCGGCCACGTCGCCGACCTCGTAGACCACGCCCAGCGGGTCGCGCTGGTCGATCTCCCGCGCGGCGGCGATCATCTCGACGGAGATGTCGACACCGAAGACGTCGGTGGCGCCGCGCCGCTTGAACTCCCTGCTGTAGAAACCGGTGCCGCACGCCAGGTCGAGGACCGACTTGCCGGTCACGTCCCCGACCAGGCCCAGGAAGCTCGGCACCTCCCCGTAACGCATCAGCGGCAGGGACTTGAATCCCTCGAAGGCCTCGCCGATCTCGTCGTACTGATCCTGCACGCTCACGTGCTTCCCCCATCTGCTCGTCCTGCGGGTGGCCATGCCGAACAGCCCTCCGGAGTGGGAGGGTTGCCGGGTGGCGGTCGTGGCAGTGAGTCTGCGCCCGCCCCCTCCGGCCGCCGTATTAGCGGATCGCACGAAGAAGGTGGCCGGGTGACGCTCGTATCACCCAACAAGCAGATCCACCGCGAGACGAACGCCGCAGGTGGCGGCGGGTGGAGCCGCCGCTAGCCGCGGTCCGACGGACGCGCCAGACGGAAGGCCGATTTGACCGCGCGGCGGCGTGCCGCGCGGACGGGGAACTCGGTGACCGGCTGTTCCGGGGCGCCCATTTGCGGGACGAGGGCCGGGGTCGCCGAGGCCGTTCCCGCGAGGACCGCGGCGGGGGCGCCGCCGCGCCGGCGGACGGAGCCCGGGACCAGCGGGCGGCCGGAGGCGTGGCGGGCGACGGCCGTCATGGGGACCGCGACGAGGAGCAGCAGGGCGCAGAGGACCACGCCCATGCCCGTGTACCCGGCGCTCTCCGAGAGCAGGCTGCCGACGACGGGGCCGCAGGCCACGCCCAGGGAGGACGCCGAGCCGACCAGGACGGCCCAGCGGCCGCGCGGGTCGAGGGAGGCGGCCAGGCCGAGGAGGTACGAGAGGACGACCGGGTAGACGGCGTTCCACAGGATCTCGCCGGTCGCGAAGGAGGCCAGGCTCCCGGCGGCCGAGCTCAGCAGCACACAGGCCCCGATGACGGCGGTGCCCACGCCGATCGGCACCGCACGGCCGAGCCGCGATCCGAGCGCGCCGGCCGCCGTGACCCCGGCGAGCCCCGCGCCGAGCGCCGCCGCGAAGACCGCGCCGACGGTGACCTCGGAGAGTCCGGCCTGGGTGAGCCCGATGCGACCGCTCACGCCCCAGAGCGCGTTCTGCGCGAGGGACCAGCACAGGATGCCGCCGGCGAGCACGGCCCCGGCCCGGCGGTACGGCAGCGGACCGGTGGGGGAGGCCGCCTGCTCCGTACGGGCTCCACGCGCGCGCGGGGAACCCGCGAGACGGCCCGTCAGCGGCCACACCAGGGCCGCCGCGCAGGCGATCGCGAGCAGCGGGGGAGCGTGGCCGCCGCCCAGGTGCGGCAGCGTGAGGTAGAGGGCGCCCGCGGTGGCCGAGACGGTCAGCAGGCCCAGCGTCGAGGCCCGGTGGGGGTCGCGCCGGCCGGCGATCCCGGCCGCGGCGACCGCCGTCGCCGTGCCCGAGCCGAGGCCGCCGAGGACCGCGCCCGCGACCACCAGGGGCACGGCGTGGGTCGCGGCGGCGGAGCCGTATCCGACGGCCATGGCGAGGAGGCCCGCGCGGGCCGCCGTGCGGGGGCCGATCCGCTCCCCGCGCGCGGCGAGCGTGAATCCGGCGGCGGAGGAGCCGAGCAGCAGCACGGAGCCGACCAGGCCCGCCTGGGAGGGGCCGAGGCCGAGACCCGAGGCGAGCCGGCCGACGACGGTCGGCAGCAGGTACGGGGCGAGGTAACCGGAGGTGAAGAGGGCGACGAGGGCGACGAGGGCCCCCGAGCCGCGCAGGCGCGACGACATGGGCGTTCCCGGGAAAGGAAAAGGGAGGGGTGGAGCGCCCGGTGGTGCGAGAAGCACGGGGTCGCGGAACCATGTGTATCAAGCAGGTGAGTTGCCCGAGAAGGTGGTATCCGAGGGTAAAGTGTGTGATCCGGGTCACTATCGGTTTCGTGTGCGGGTTTACGGGTATGGGGTCGACCTTCCTCGTGCGTCCCACCCGTCCCCCGGTCCCCATCGGGCACACTGAGCTGATCCGCACCAGTTCGGGGAGCCGCCGTGAGCACAGCAAGGGGAGACAAGCCGCAACACCACGCCGGGGTCGACCCGTTGGTGTGCCTGCGCGAGCCCACCGACCCCGACTGCGACGTCTTCCTGACGGGCACGGTCTTCCTCGACATCATCTTCACGGGCCTCGACAGCGCCCCCGTCCGCGGCACCGAGTCCTGGGCCCGCGGCATGGGCTCCAGCCCCGGCGGCGTCGCCAACATGGCCACCGCCCTCGCCCGCCTCGGCCTGCGCACCTCCCTCGCCGCCGCCTTCGGCGACGACCACTACGGCGAGTACTGCTGGGACGCCCTGGAGCAGGGCGAGGGCATCGACCTGACGCTCTCCCGCACCGTCCCCGGCTGGCACTCTCCGGTGACCGTCTCCATGGCCTACGAGGGCGAGCGCACGATGGTCTCCCACGGCCACGAGGCCCCGCCCGACGTCGACGCCGCCGCCCTGCCCGCCTACCCGCCGCACGCCCGCGCCGCCGTCGCCTCCCTCGTCCCCGGCCGCAGCGAGGAGTGGGTCGCCCAGGCCGCCCGGGGCGGCGCCAAGGTCTTCGCCGACGTCGGCTGGGACGACACCGGCCAGTGGGACCTCGCGGGCCTCACCGACCTGGAGCACTGCGAGGCCTTCCTGCCCAACGCCGCCGAGGCCATGCGGTACACCCGCACCGACTGCCCCCGGGCCGCCGCCCGCGCCCTCGCCGACAAGGTCCGCTACGCCGTGGTCACCCTCGGTGCCGAGGGCGCCTACGCCGTCGACGGCGCCACCGGCGAGACCGCCGAGGTCCCCGCCATCCAGGTCTCCGCCCTCGACCCGACCGGCGCAGGGGACGTCTTCGTCGCCGGCTTCGTCACCGGCACCCTCGCCGACTGGCCCCTCGCCGACCGGCTCGCCTTCGCCGGCCTCACCGCCGCCCTCTCCGTCCAGGAGTTCGGCGGCTCGCTCTCCGCCCCCACCTGGGGCGAGATCGCCGCCTGGTGGCAGCACGTCCAGGGCCACGCCAAACAGGACCCCGAGGCGCTGCGCGGCCGGTACGCCTTCCTGGAACGGCTCCTGCCGGCCCCCGCGCGCCCCTGGCCGCTGCGCCGGGCGGTACCGACGATCGGCTTCCGAGCGGCCGCTTCGTAAATCCCTTCGGCCGGTCGCCGCCAGGTCGTAGGCTTGGAAGTCGAGAGGTTGTCGAGCAGCGAGAACCCTGCAACGGGAGGTATGTGCAGGCCACAGTGCCGGCCCATGACGCAGACACCCACAGCCCACGACGGAGCGTCCCTCGACGGGACGACCGACCAGGCCCGCGCCCACTTCACCGTCCCCGCGAAGCATCCGATGGTGAACCTGCTGGGCTCCGGTGACGCGCTTCTCCGCGTCATCGAGAAGTCCTTCCCGCGGGCCGACATCCATGTCCGGGGCAACCAGGTCAGCGCGGTCGGGGACGCGGCGGAAGTCGCCCTGATACAGCGCCTGTTCGACGAGATGATGCTGGTGCTCCGCACCGGTCAGCCGATGACGGAGGACGCAGTGGAACGTTCGATCGCCATGCTCAGGGCGAGCGACAACGGATCGGCGGACGGCGGCGAGACCCCCGCCGAGGTGCTCACGCAGAACATCCTCTCCAGCCGGGGCCGCACGATCCGCCCCAAGACGCTCAACCAGAAGCGGTACGTCGACGCGATCGACAAGCACACGATCGTCTTCGGCATCGGACCCGCCGGTACCGGCAAGACCTACCTCGCCATGGCCAAGGCGGTCCAGGCCCTGCAGTCCAAGCAGGTCACCCGGATCATCCTGACCCGGCCCGCCGTCGAGGCGGGCGAGCGGCTCGGCTTCCTGCCCGGCACGCTCTACGAGAAGATCGACCCGTACCTGCGCCCGCTCTACGACGCGCTGCACGACATGCTCGACCCCGACTCGATCCCCAAGCTCATGGCGAGCGGGACGATCGAGGTCGCGCCGCTGGCCTACATGCGAGGCAGGACGCTCAACGACGCGTTCATCATCCTCGACGAGGCGCAGAACACGAACCCCGAGCAGATGAAGATGTTCCTCACCCGCCTCGGCTTCGACTCGAAGATCGTCATCACCGGTGACGTCACCCAGGTCGACCTGCCGAACGGCACGAAGAGCGGTCTTCGTCAGGTCCGCGACATCCTGGACGGTGTCCCGGACGTCGCCTTCTCGACGCTCACGTCGCAGGATGTCGTCCGGCACAAGCTCGTCGGCCGTATCGTCGACGCGTACGAGCAGTACGACCTCCGCACCGAGAGCCGCGACGAAAGCCGCGGCGAGCACCGGCGCGGCCGTAACGGGAAGTAGAACGCAGAACACATGTCGATCGACGTCAACAACGAGTCCGGTACCGAGGTCGACGAGCAGGCGATCCTCGACGTCGCCCGCTACGCGCTCGCGCGCATGCGCATCCACCCCCTCTCCGAGCTCTCGGTGATCGTCGTGGACGCGGAGGCGATGGAGCAGCTCCACATCCAGTGGATGGACCTGCCCGGACCGACGGACGTCATGTCCTTCCCGATGGACGAGCTGCGTCCGCCGGCGAAGGACGACCAGGAGCCCCCGCAGGGGCTCCTCGGCGACATCGTGCTCTGCCCCGAGGTCGCCACCCAGCAGGGCAAGGACGCGCCGACGGAGCACTCCATGGACGAGGAGCTCCAGCTCCTCACCGTCCACGGGGTGCTCCACCTCCTCGGGTACGACCACGAGGAGCCCGAGGAGAAGGCCGAGATGTTCGGCCTCCAGGCGGCGATCGTCGACGGCTGGCGTGCGGAGAAGGGCCTCACCGGCCCGTCCCCCGCGCCGACCGTCTCCTGACCCGATGGACGTCTCGCTGATCCTCGGCGCGGTCGCCCTGGTCGTCGTCGCCTGGCTCGCCGCCTGCGCCGAGGCCGGTCTCGCCCGCGTCTCCAGCTTCCGCGCCGCCGAGGCCGTACGGTCCGGGCGGCGCGGGGCCGAGAAGCTCTCCCAGATCGCCGCCGACCCGACCCGCTATCTCAACGTGGCGCTGCTCGTCCGCGTCGCCTGCGAGATGGCGGCCGGCGTCCTCGTCACGTACGCCTGCCTGGAGGCCTTCCCCGAGACCTGGGAAGCGCTGCTCGTCGCCATCGCCGTCATGGTCCTCGTCTCGTACGTGGCCGTCGGCGTCTCGCCGCGCACGATTGGCCGCCAGCACCCGCTGAACACGGCGACCGCCGCCGCGTACGTCCTGCTGCCGCTCGCCCGGATCATGGGGCCGATCCCGCAGCTGCTGATCCTCATCGGCAACGCGCTGACGCCCGGCAAGGGCTTCCGCAAGGGTCCCTTCGCCTCCGAGGCCGAGCTGCGGGCCATGGTCGACCTCGCCGAGCAGGAGTCGCTCATCGAGGACGAGGAGCGCCGCATGGTGCACTCCGTCTTCGAGCTCGGCGACACGCTCGTCCGCGAGCTCATGGTGCCGCGCACCGACCTCGTCTGCATCGAGCGGTACAAGACGATCCGTCAGGCCCTCACGCTCGCGCTGCGCTCCGGTTTCTCCCGGATCCCGGTCACCGGCGAGAACGAGGACGACATCGTCGGCATCGTGTACCTGAAGGACCTCGCCCGCAAGACGCACATCAACCGCGAGTCCGAGGCGGACCTCGTGTCGACCGCGATGCGGGCCGCCGCCTTCGTCCCCGACACGAAGAACGCCGGCGACCTGCTGCGCGAGATGCAGCAGGAGCGCAACCACGTCGCCGTCGTCATCGACGAGTACGGCGGCACGGCCGGCATCGTCACCATCGAGGACATCCTCGAAGAGATCGTCGGCGAGATCACCGACGAGTACGACCGCGAGCTGCCGCCCGTCCAGGACCTGGGCGAGGGCAGCCACCGCGTCACCGCCCGCCTCGACATCGGGGACCTCGGCGAGCTGTACGGCTTCGGTCCCGACGAGTACGACGACGAGGACGTGGAGACCGTCGGCGGACTGCTCGCCAAGGCCCTCGGCCGCGTGCCGATCGCCGGCGCGAAGGCGGTCGTGGAGCTGCCGGACGGCCGCTCGCTGCGGCTCACGGCCGAGTCCCCGGCCGGCCGCCGGAACAAGATCGTCACCGTGCTCGTGGAACCGCTGGAACCGCAGGAAACCGAGGAGTAGCCCGCATGACCCCCGAGCAGCTGCGCGCCTTCTGCCTGGACTTCAACGACGCGACGGAGGAGTTCCCCTTCGGCCCGGACGTCTCCGTCTTCAAGGTCGCCGGGAAGCTGTTCGCGCTGTCGTGGCTCGACGCCGAGCCGCTGCGGGTCAACCTCAAGTGCGACCCGGACGAGGCCGTACGCCTCCGCGAGGAGCACCCGGCCGTCGCCCCCGGCTATCACATGAACAAGCGCCACTGGAACACGGTGACCGTCGGAGAGCTCCCGGACCGGATGGTCCGGGAGCTCGTCGAGGACTCGTACGACCTCGTCGTCGCCGGTCTCCCCAAGGCGGTACGGCTCCGCCTCGACCGCCCGTAGGCCAGGTCCGGCCGGCGGTCGTTCAGGAGCGTCGCCGCAGGCCGAGGGCGACGAGCACCGCCGTACCGAGCACGATCGCCGCGTCCAGGGCGAGGACCGTGCGGACACCGCCGAACAGATCCCCGCCCGTGGTCGCGAGCACCCCGAGCAGCGGGATCCCGATCGTGAGGCCGACCTGCTGGGTGGTCGTCACCAGCCCGGTCGCCAGGCCCTGCTCCTCGTCCGGGACGCCGGAGGTGACGATCAGTCCGTACGAGATGATCGCGCCCAGGTGGAACATGCAGGCCAGCGAGGCCGCGACCGTCGCCAGGAGTACGCCCGAGTCCCGCCCGACCCCGAGGATCGCGGCCGTCAGCAGGCCCTGCCCGGCGAGCGAGCCGACCAGGACGCGGCGGGCGCCGAACCGGCCGATCACCTTCGGCGCGAGCATCCCGGCCACGACCGCGAAGACCCCCTGCACACCGAAGACGAGACCGGTGGCGAACGGCGAGAGCTCCAGCGTCTCCTGGAGGTACAGGGTCAGGACGAAGACGACGGTCGACATCATCGAGAAGGTGATCAGCCCGCCCAGGTTGCCGAAGGCGACCGTGCGCCGCCGCAGCATCGGCAGCGACACCAGCGGGGCCGCGTGCCGGGACTCGACCCGGACGAAGACCGCGAGCAGCAGCAGCCCCGCCACCAGTGTGACCTGCACGTCCGTACGGCCGAAGCCGTGCTCGGCGGCCGTCGACAGGGAGTAGATCAGGGCGAGCAGACCACCGGTGACGGTGACCGCGCCCGGCACGTCGAGCCGGGGCCGCTCGGGGGTGCGGGACTCGGGCAGCAGACCCGGCGCCAGCGGCAGCACGATCACGGTGAACAGGGCGAGCAGGCCCATCGTGGAGCGCCAGCCGAGGGTGTCGGTCATGACCCCGCCGAGCACCATGCCGACGGTGAAGCCGAGCGAGAGCAGGGTTCCGGAGATGCCGAGCGCCTTGTCCCGCAGCGGGCCCTCGGGGAACGTGGTCGTCAGGAGCGACATGCCCGTGGGCACGATCGCGGCGGCGCCGATGCCCTGGAGGGCGCGCCCGGTGAGGAAGGCCGTCGGGTTCCAGGCGAACGTGGCGAGCAGCGAGGCCGCGCCGAAGAGCGCGAGCCCGGCGAGGAAGAGCTTCTTGCGCCCGTAGAGGTCGCCGATCCGTCCGAAGAGGAGGAGGAAACCGCCGGAGGGCAGGGCGAAGGCGGTGACGGCCCACTGGAGGGCGGACTGGCTCAGGCCGAGGTCGGCGCCGAGGACGGGAAGGGCGACGTTCAGGACGGAGAAGTCGAGCGCCACCATGAACTGGGCGGCGCACAGGACGAAGAGGATGAGCCGGTTGCGGCCGGTGAGGGAGGCCGGGGCGGCCGGGGGAGCGGTGGGCGGAGCGGGGGGAGTGGTCGTCGTTGCCATGCCGACGACTCTCGTGCCACGGGAACACCGGTGGGGAGCGGGTACTTATCCTGTTGGTCGCACCACCAGGCACCACGTACCACCAGGCATCACGAGTCACCACGCACCACCACGCACCACGAGTCACCACAGGCATCCAGGGGGAGGAAGCACACGTGGCCACCGCTCTTGAGAGCACCACCGCGAAGCAGCACCGCCTCGGCGAACTGCGCGAGTTCCTGATGAGCCGCCGGGCCCGGGTGAGCCCGGCCGAGGCCGGGCTCCCGGACGGCGGGGCGCGCCGGCGCACGCCGGGGCTGCGCCGCGAGGAGGTCGCGGTCCTCGCGGGCGTCGGGGTGTCCTGGTACCAGTGGCTGGAGCAGGGCCGCGACATCACGGTCTCGCCGCAGGTGCTGGACTCGGTGGCGCGCGTGCTGCGGCTGAGCCCGGCGGAGCGGCGTCATCTGTACGTCCTCGCGGCGCTCAACCCGCCGGCCCTGGAGGCCGCCCCGGAGGACCGGGACATGTGCCAGGGGCTGCGACGGCTCATCGACACGTGGATGCCGTTCCCCGCGCACATCATGGACGCGTACTGGAACACGGTGCTCTACAACGACGCGGCGGCGATCGTGCTCGGGATGCGGCCGGAGACCCCGCAGAACTGCCTCGTCACCTTCTTCACCGACCCGCTGTACCGCTCGCGGTCGGTCCAGTGGGAGGAGCTCGCGCCCCGGGTCGTCGCCCAGTTCCGCTCGGCCTGCTCGGAGTGCCCGGACGACGAGGGGTTCCGGGCGGTCGTCGAGGAGCTCAAGGAGCGGAGCCCGGAGTTCGCGGAGCTGTGGAAGCGGCGGGACATCCTGCCGGGCGGCCAGAACCGCAAGGAGCTGGAGCACCCGCTGGTCGGCACGCTCGTCGTCGAGGCCACCCAGCTCAGGGTCCCGGCCCGGCCGGACCTGGTCGTCGTCATGCACACCCCGCTCCCGGAGGCCGACACGGCCGCGAAGCTGGAGTGGCTGGTCTCCCCGGAGGGCCGCCGCGGGGCGATGTACCCGGTCGCGGGCTGAGGCGGTAGGGCCGCGGGCTGAGGCCGTACCGCCGTGGGCTGAGGCCGTAGGGCCGCTGGGTGAGACCGTGCGGCCGGGGGATGAGACGTGGCGGCCGCGGGGCGGGATCCCCCGGGCCGTGGGGTGAGACCTGGGCGGCCGTGGGGTGAGACGGGGTCCGGGTGTTCCCCGGCCCCGACCTATGCTCGGGCCATGACACTCAGCAGCGAGCACGGCGACCTCGGCGCCGAGGACCTCAAGATCATCACCCTGGCGCGCGGCGCCCGCGCGCGCAACGGCGTGCCCGAGGGGGCGGCCGTACGGGACGAGACCGGGCGGACGTACGTGGCGGGGACCGTGGAACTGGAGTCGCTCAAGCTGAGCGCGCTGCAGACCGCGGTGGCGATGGCGGTGGCCAGCGGCGCCCAGTCCCTGGAGGCGGCGGCCGTCGTCTCGACCTCCGAGGCGGCCTCGGCGGCGGACCGCGCGGCCGTACGGGATCTCGGCGGCCCGGAGACGCCGGTGCTGCTCGCCGGTCCCGACGGGCAGCTGCGCGAGGCAGTGACCGCCGGCTGAGGGGTCGGAACAGGACATCGAGCGACTTCGAGGGCCCGGCGGGAAGCCGGGCCCTTGCGCGTTTGTGAAGGATCACCGCATCTTCTCTTGCCTTCCCTGGCGGTCTGCGTCTCAATGAGCATCGGTTCGCCCGACGGACCGTCAGATATTCGCCATTCACGCAGTGTCCGCACCCCTGCGTTCGTCATCGGAAGGGGTTCGAACTCGCCATGAGAAGCAGAAGCACCTTAGGGACGGTCGCGGTACTCACCGGAGCGCTCGCCGCCGCCGGACTCGCCTTCGCCCCCTCGGCCGGAGCCGTCGCGCCGGGATCCGCCACGGCGCAGTACGACTGCGGCAGCTGGGGCGGCGGCACCGCCAACATCACCGCGACCCAGAGCGGCACGTCCGCGACCATGACGATCAGCACGGCCGTCACGACGCCGATCGCCGTCGGTGCCGACCAGATCAACGCCACGCTGACGCTGGCCAAGGCGGGCGGCGGCACCCGGGTCTTCACCGGAAAGAAGAACCCGGCGGTCGGTGCCGGTCAGCCCGTCACCATCGGGCCGCTGAGCGGGACCGTGGCCTCGGGCGACAGCCTCAACTCGTACTTCGCGGGTGTCGCCCTCAAGATGGTGATCTTCGGGGTCACGGTGAACTGTGACGCCGTGACGTCGCAGTCGCCGGGACCGTTCGTCTTCAGCTGAGCCGCCCTGCTCCACCCCTGACCGGTGTCGCCGATGGCGGCACCGGTCTCCGGCGTGTTCAGGGGGGTTTGGCGGTAGGTCTGACCTGCGGATACGCGAGAGCTCGCCGATCTTGACAGAATCTGATGGGTCATCAGTCGGTGGTTTTCGATTCCATTGACTTCTCTCCCCCCGCAGCCGTCAATGGCGCCCTCTCATCCCTCAGGAGGGGGCCCACACATGGCACTCACCCGATCCCGGGCGGCGACCCGAAGACGGCGCTGGACCGCCGTCCTCGGCGCCGGCGCCCTCGCGGTCGCCGCAGGCGGCGCCATCGCCGCTCCGGCCCACGCGATCGCCGTCTCCACCCCGGTGGAATTCCAGACGCGGTGCGTCCCGCCGCCGATCGCCGGCATCCCGCCCATCACGGGCACCACGACCGCCGACATCACGGTCGACAAAACCGCGCCCAAGGTCGGCGACACGGTGACGGTGACCTACACGATCACCAAGCCCGCCGCGTCGAACCCCGTCGACCTCGCGCTCCCGGCCGACATCATGACCCCGAGCGGAAAGGTCGTCCTCGGCGGCGCCCAGACCGGCGCGGTCAGCGTCACGGGACCCAAGAAGAACCCGCCCATCCCGGGCAAGGGCGCCTTCCCGGCCTTCTCCATGACCGGTACGTTCACGGTCACCCAGCCCGGATCGATCACCCTCTCGCCGGGCGACTACAACATCCACACCAGCTACCTCATGGAGCTGGACACCCCCTGTACGGTGCTCGACCCGCCCGCCCCGGTCTCCGAGACGGTCGTCGCGAGCCCCGTCACCAGCCCCAACACCCGGACGCTCCAGCTCGACAGCGCCACCGGTGACCCCGGGGTCCGGGTGACCGTCACCGGCGCCAAGTTCACCCCGCTCACCGAGGTCACCGTCGTCGGCCGGGCCGGCGGGGCGGAGACCGCCGACAAGATGACCGTCACGACCGACAGCGAGGGCGGGTTCGCCGCGCGCCTGAAGGTCAACGACGCGGCGACCACCGGTGTCGTGGCGTACGAGGGCACGGCCTGGGATCCCGAGAAGGGCGCGGGCCCCGTCGCGTACAAGGTCGTCGTGCCGGCCCCGCCGAACAGCCAGACGATCACCGCGGCCGTCACGGCGGGCGAGCTCTCCATGAGTCAGGCGGGGGACGCCGTCGAGCTGACCTCGGTCGACTTCGGGCAGGGCGGCGCGGCCACCGGCGACCTGAAGACGGTGACGGTCAAGGACTTCCGCGGCGGCCCCGCGGGCTGGTCCCTGACCGGCAAGGTCACCGACTTCACCGGCCCCGGCGGCGCCATCGGCGCCGGGAACCTCAGCTGGACCCCTGCCTGCACCGCCAAGGCCGGCAGCCCCAGCACCTGCGCGGCCGGCTCGGCCGGTCCCGTCGGCAGCGGCGGCGCGACCCTCGCCTCCACGCCGAACGGCACCCTCACGGGCGGCGAGTTCACCGTCGACGCCCAGCTCTCCCTCGACGTCCCGGCGTTCACCGCGCCCGGCTCGTACGCGGGCGTGCTGACGCTGACCCTGTCCTGACCACCCGGCGGGGGGGGGGGGGGGGCCCCCCCCCCCCCCCCCCCCCCCCCCCCCCGGGGCGGCCCCCGCGCCGCCCCGCCCACGGCGAGGCGGGCCGGAGGGAAGAGAAAGA
>NZ_JBHJUO010000013.1:180541-308459 GCF_042268445.1 Streptomyces sp. NPDC056169
CGCCCCCCGGCCGCCCCCCCCCCGGTCGCTGTGCGGCCGGCGCCCCCGGCCCCCCCTCCACTCCCCCCGGGGGGGCCGGCGGGCCCCCCCGCCCCCCCCCCCCGCTCCGCACCCGGGGGTTCCGCACCGTGCGCAGCAAGCTTTCCGTGCTCCTCCTGAGCGCGCTCCTCGTGCTCCTCGGCGTCGCGCCGCAGGCCGCCGCCGCCGAGAACGGCGAGTGGGCCGTCTACCCGGCCGCCGCCAAACTCGGCAGCCGCCCGTACTTCTACCTCTCCGTCGACCCCGGCACCTCGCTCACCGACCGCGTCACCGTCACCAACAAGACGGCCGCCCCGCTCACCTTCCGGCTGTACGGCGCCGACGCCTACAACACCGACCGGGACGGCGGCTTCGCCGTCCGCACGCAGCGGGAGAAGCAGATCGGGGCCGGTGCCTGGATCAAGCCCGAGCGGACCCGGGTCACCGTCCCGCCGCGCTCCGCCGTCACCGTCCCGTACACGCTGACCGTCCCCGCCGACGCCGATCCCGGAGACCACCCCGGCGCCCTCGTCGCCCTCGACGAGCGGATCAGCCCGAGCGGGCAGGGCTCCGTCGCCATGGGCGTCCAGCGCGCGGTCGGCGCCCGCGTCTACCTCCGGGTCAACGGGCCGACCGTCCCCGCCCTCGCCGTGGAGGACGTCACCCTCGACCAGGACCGGCCGGTCGTCCCCGGCACCGGCGGGAGCAGCACCCTCGTCTCGTACACCCTCCACAACCGGGGCAACGTCACCCTCAACCCCAAGGTCGCCCTCAAGGCCGAGGGCGCCTTCGGCCGCACCCTCCTCGCCCGCGACCTGGCCGGGGTCCCCGCCGAGCTGCTGCCCCGCCAGAAGATCCGGCTCACCGCGCGGTGGAGCGGCTCCCCGCAGTTCGACTGGGGCGACGTGACGCTCACGGCCAGCGCGAAGGGCGTGAAGGAGACCGGGACGGTGTCCTTCCTCGCCCTGCCGTGGCTCGCCGGCGGGATCCTCCTCGTCGCGGCCGTGACGGGTTTCCTCGGCCTCCGGATGCACCGCCGCCGGGCCCTGAGCGAGCCCGGGACGGTCCCGGGCGAGGCCTGACGACCCACCGAGCGAGGCCTGAGGACGTCCTGAGTGCGTGAGGCGGGCGCTCATCGGGGACAATGGCCCCCATGAGCGCTCGCAACCAAGAAACCGAAGCCGTCCACCGGGCCGGCTTCGCCTGCTTCGTCGGCCGCCCCAACGCGGGCAAGTCCACCCTCACGAACGCTCTGGTCGGCCAGAAGGTGGCCATCACCTCGAACCGGCCGCAGACCACCCGGCACACCGTCCGCGGCATCGTGCACCGCCCGGACGCGCAGCTGATCCTGGTCGACACCCCCGGCCTCCACAAGCCGCGCACCCTCCTCGGCGAGCGGCTCAACGACGTCGTGCGCACCACCTGGGCCGAGGTCGACGTGATCGGCTTCTGCCTGCCCGCCGACCAGAAGCTCGGCCCCGGCGACAAGTTCATCGTCAAGGAACTCGCCGCGATCAAGAAGACCCCCAAGGTCGCGATCATCACCAAGACCGACCTGGTCGACTCCAAGACGCTCGCCGAGCAGCTCATCGCCGTCGACCAGCTCGGCAAGGAGCTGGGCTTCGAGTGGCAGGAGATCATCCCGGTCTCGGCCGTCGGCGACAAGCAGGTCCAGCTCGTCGCGGACCTGCTCGTCCCGCTGCTCCCGGAGTCCCCGCCGCTCTACCCGGAGGGCGACCTCACGGACGAGCCTGAGCAGGTCATGGTCGCGGAGCTGATCCGCGAGGCCGCGCTCGAAGGCGTACGGGACGAGCTGCCGCACTCGATCGCGGTGGTCGTCGAGGAGATGATCCCGCGCGAGAACCGCCCGGCGGACCGGCCGCTGCTCGACATCCACGCCAACGTGTACATCGAGCGCCCCAGCCAGAAGGGCATCATCATCGGCCCCAAGGGCAGCCGCCTCAAGGAGGTCGGCATGAAGTCCCGCAAGCACATCGAGGCGCTCCTCGGAACCCCGGTCTTCCTCGACCTGCACGTGAAGGTCGCGAAGGACTGGCAGCGGGACCCGAAGCAGCTGCGCAAGCTGGGTTTCTAGCCCGTTCCGGGCGCCGGTTTCTAGGCGCCCTCCTTGAGGACCCTCGTGATGAGGGTCCTCTGCGCGTCCGTGAGGCGGGGGTCGCAGCAGCGGATCGTGCGGTCGTCGATCGTGATCTCGTACGCGAAGCCGTCCGGTACGCCCCGGCCCTCGTCGCTGCCCCCGTCGAGGACCTGCCCGGCGAGGGCGTGCAGGTCCCCGGCGTCGGGCCGGCCGGAGGTGTCCACCTCCGCCGACCGCTCGATTCCCGCGAAACCGCCCGTGCGCCGCACTCGAATCCGCATGGGACCTGTGTACCAGGCTCTGCCCGGCGGGTCAGTCGGTCGGCACGCCCACGGCCGCCCAGGCCTTCAGGACGGCCTGGATCTCCTCCCCGTCGCCGTACCGCGCCTTGGCCGCCGCCACCGTGGCCGCCGCGAACTCGGAGAAGCGGGTCTCGGGGGCGAGCGTCCCGCCGGTCATCACGTCGTACCAGATCTGCCCGGGCCGCTCCCAGGCGTTGCCGCCGAGCTCGGTCGCCGCCAGGTAGAAGGCGTGGTTGGGGATGCCCGAGTTGATGTGCACCCCGCCGTTGTCCCGGCTCGTGCGGACGTAGTCGTCCATGTGGCCGGGCTGCGGGTCCTTGCCGAGGACGTCGTCGTCGTACGCCGTGCCCGGGGCTTTCATCGAGCGCAGGGCCGCGCCCTCCACGTTCGGGTGGAAGAGGCCCTCGCCGATGAGCCAGTCGGCCTGGTCGGCCGTCTGGCCGTGCGCGTACTGCTTCACGAGCGAGCCGAAGACGTCCGAGACGGACTCGTTGAGGGCGCCGGACTGGCTGAAGTACTCCAGGTTCGCCGTGTACTGCGTGAAGCCGTGGGCCAGCTCGTGGCCGATGACGTCCACGGGCAGCGTGAAGTCGAGGAAGATCTCGTCGTCGCCGTCGCCGAACACCATCTGCTCGCCGTTCCAGAAGGCGTTGCCGTAGTTCTCGTCGTAGTGGACGGAGGCCAGCAGCGGCAGCCCGGCGCCGTCGATCGAGTCCCGGCCGAAGGCGTTCAGGAAGAGGTCGAAGGTGGCGCCGAGGCCCGCGTACGCCCGGTTGACGGTGGCGTCGGCGGTCGCCGCCTCGCCCTCGGCGCGGACCCGCGCGCCCGGCAGCTCGGTCCCGTGCGCGCAGTCGTACACCGTGCGGTGCGGACGGCCGACGTCGCCGGGGGCGAGCGTGGGCGCGCTGCCGGGCAGCGGCAGCACCCGGCTCGT
Organism: Streptomyces sp. NPDC056169; assembly: GCF_042268445.1. Classification (NCBI taxonomy): domain Bacteria; kingdom Bacillati; phylum Actinomycetota; class Actinomycetes; order Kitasatosporales; family Streptomycetaceae; genus Streptomyces; species Streptomyces sp. NPDC056169. The sequence goes on from NZ_JBHJUO010000013.1 coordinate 183,894, forward strand.
ACGGGCCGAGGCGTCCGCGATGAGGGTGCGGCGGGCGGCGGCGGCGACGGCCGGGTTCGAGGAGCGCGCCAGGTGCTCCAGGAGGTGCGGCGGGACGATCGAGCAGAAGACCGGGACGGAGTGGTGCGTCTGGGGAGTCATCCTCGCAATGTGGCACCGCGTGACGCCCCTGTCACGAGATGCGACGAGGATTGGCGAAATGGAGTGATGCGTCACGGATCAGCCTTGACGCGGGGCCCGTCCCGCATACTGAAACGGGACGTCCGCCTCCGGTGTCCCTCGGCTAAGCTGCGGCCATCATGCGTTTCGGGCTGCTTCTCCTTAGCTGCCGCGGCGAGGGCCTGTAGTCGTAGGCCGACCCCCTCCCCGCGGGACCTGGTGTTGCGTTCGACAGTCGGCCGTCCTTCTTGAAGCTGGACCCGAGGAGCCCAACGCAATGAGCCAGTCCCCCTTCGTCAGCCGCCCCACGCCGATCACCAACGCGACGCAGCTGCAGAAGCCGTCCGGGATGCCCATCCACAAGTACGGCCAGTACGAGGCCGTGCAGATCCCCGACCGCACCTGGCCCGAACAGCGGATCACCAAGGCCCCCCGCTGGCTGTCGACCGACCTGCGCGACGGCAACCAGGCCCTGATCGACCCGATGTCCCCGGCCCGCAAGCGCGAGATGTTCGACCTGCTGGTCCGCATGGGCTACAAGGAGATCGAGGTCGGCTTCCCGTCCTCCGGCGAGACCGACTTCGCGTTCGTGCGCTCCATCATCGAAGAGGGCGCGATCCCGGACGACGTCACCATCTCCGTACTGACCCAGGCCCGCGAGGACCTGATCGAGCGGACCGTGGAGTCCCTGGTCGGCGCCAAGCGCGCCACCGTCCACCTGTACAACGCCACCGCGCCCACCTTCCGCCGGGTCGTCTTCCGCGGCTCGAAGGAGCAGATCAAGCAGATCGCCGTGGACGGCACCCGTCTGGTGATGGAGTACGCGGAGAAGCTGCTCGACGAGCGCACCACCTTCGGCTACCAGTACAGCCCGGAGATCTTCACCGACACCGAGCTGGACTTCGCCCTGGAGGTCTGCGAGGCGGTCTGTGACGTCTGGCAGCCGGGCCCGGGCCGCGAGATCATCCTGAACCTGCCCGCCACCGTGGAGCGTTCGACGCCGTCCACGCACGCGGACCGCTTCGAGTGGATGTCCCGGAACCTGACCCGCCGCGAGTACATCTGCGTGTCGGTCCACCCGCACAACGACCGCGGTACGGCCGTGGCCGCGGCCGAGCTGGCCATCATGGCCGGCGCCGACCGCATCGAGGGCTGCCTGTTCGGCCAGGGCGAGCGCACCGGCAACGTCGACCTGGTCACCCTGGGCATGAACCTGTTCAGCCAGGGCGTCGACCCGCAGATCGACTTCTCGCAGATCGACGAGATCCGCCGCACGAGCGAGTACTGCAACCAGATGGAGGTCCACCCGCGCCACCCCTACGCGGGCGACCTGGTCTACACCGCCTTCTCCGGCTCCCACCAGGACGCCATCAAGAAGGGCTTCGACGCGATGGAGGCCGACGCGGCCGCCAAGGGCGTCACCGTCGACGACATCGAGTGGGCCGTGCCGTACCTGCCGATCGACCCGAAGGACGTCGGCCGCTCCTACGAGGCCGTCATCCGGGTCAACTCGCAGTCCGGCAAGGGCGGCATCGCGTACGTCCTGAAGAACGACCACAAGCTGGACCTGCCCCGCCGGATGCAGATCGAGTTCTCGAAGATCATCCAGCAGAAGACCGACAGCGAGGGCGGCGAGGTCACGCCGGCCGCGATCTGGGCCGTCTTCCAGGACGAGTACCTGCCCAACCCGGACAACGCCTGGGGCCGGATCCAGCTGCGCTCGGGCCAGACCACCTCCGACACGGACGGCACGGACACGCTGACCGTCGAGGCGGTCGTGGACGGCGCCGAGACCGTACTGGCCGGCTCCGGCAACGGCCCGATCTCGGCCTTCTTCGCCGCGCTGCAGTCGATCGGCGTGGACGCCCGTCTGCTGGACTACCAGGAGCACACGATGAGCGAGGGCGCCTCCGCGCAGGCCGCCTCGTACATCGAGTGCGCCATCGACGGCCAGGTCCTGTGGGGCATCGGCATCGACGCCAACACGACCCGCGCCTCGCTGAAGGCGGTCATCTCGGCGGTCAACCGCTCCGCCCGCTGACCCGACGGCGCACTGACCCGCGCTCTCCTGCCGCTGCCCCGCACCCTTCCTCCCGGAGGGTGCGGGGCAGCTCTGCTGTGTGAGCTGCGTCACGGTTTCAGGTTCGCTTAAGGAAGATCATGCCCTCATGTCGGAATCAGCGTCATATCAGGTGAGTTGACGGCACATCGGGGAATGACGGAAGGTCGGCTCGTCCCCTCGGACACTCCCCCCACGCGCCCCCTTCGCACCTCCCTGACCTGGAGTTTCGTATGCGCACGACCGCTGCTGTGGCCGCTGTCCTCGCGGTGACCGGCACGGCCCTCGCCTGGGCCCCCGCCGTCTCCGCCACCCCCGCCACGTCGTGCGCGACGCAGCCCCTCGGCACGGCCGGGCTCTACGCCGAGTTCGTCGAGAAGGACTCCGTCCGCCACTCCGACTCCGAGGGTGCGGTCGCGGTCGGCGGCGACGCCACCTTCGGCGACCCGCAGCGGCCGTCCGGCTTCTCGATCGGCCACAAGCTCACCGGCGCCGACCTCGCGAAGCTGCCCGGCGGCCACAGCCTCGTCGTCGGCGGCACGCTGTACGCGAACCAGGTCGTCCTGGACAACGGCACCGGCATCGCCGGCAAGGTCGTCGACCGCTCCACCCCGGGCCAGGGCTTCGGTGTCGACGGCGACAAGGTCAAGGAGGGCGGCTCGCCGACCTCCCCGATCGACTTCGCCAAGGAGTTCGCGGACCTCCGCGCGCTCTCCACCGGCTGGGCGGGCACCGCCCCCAACGGCACGGTCGCCGGCGACAAGGACTCCCAGGGCCTGTTCCTCACCGGTACGGACGCGAAGCTCAACGTCTTCGCCGTGGACGCCGCCGACCTGGAGAAGGCCCGGGCGATCACCCTCAAGGTCCCGGCCGGCTCCTCCACCCTCGTGAACGTCCTCGGCGCCTCGTACGACATGAACAAGTCCGCCACCTACGGCGTCTACTACCAGGGTGCGGACGGCTCGGCCCCGGTCATCGACGACTACCAGCTGGCGAGCGACGAGTTCCGGCAGATCCGCTCCAAGCTGCTGTGGAACTTCCCGCAGGCCGAGAGCGTGAAGAAGAACTACACCTCCTGGCCGGGCACGATCTTCGCCCCGAACGCCAAGGTCGAGATGGGCGGCGCGAACATCGGCCCGGGCCACGTCAACGGCTCTGTCATCGCCGAGTCCCTGACGACCGTCCCGGGCGCCGAGACCCACCAGATGAACTTCACCGGCTGCCTCCCGAAGGAGACGACGCCGGGCCCGGTCGTCACCCCGGAGCCGCCGACGCCGACCGAGACGTCCGTCCCCACCCCGCCCGCGACCCCCGAGCCCACCCCGACCGACGACGGCGGGACGCCCACGACCCCGGAGACCCCGGGCGCCTCCGAGACGCCCGGCGCCTCCGCCTCCCCGTCGACCCCGGCAGCCACCCCCGACACCTCGGAGAGCCCGGCCACCCCGGGAACCCCCGACGAGTCCACCACCGCCCCGGCCGGGACCCCGGCGCCGTCCGCCACCCCGGAGGGTGATCTCGCGACGACCGGTTCGGCCATCGGGCCCGGCACGATCGGTGCCGCGGCGGCCGCCGTCCTCGTCGGCGGAGGCTTCCTGGCCTTCGCAAAGCGTCGCCGCCGCGCCTCCTGAGGTTTCCCGCCGGGTGACGTGTCTCGGCCATCTCCACGGCGATCTGCTGACGGGGTGCTGACGCCACATCAAGGATGTGGCTAACATCACGCCAACGCCGGCAGTGCAGCCGGGCCGTTGAGGAGGTGCGTGTGCGGTCTGCCCGGAATTCACGTGGTGGGAAAGTGGGCGTCTGCGGAATCCGCACCTCCTGGAACACGGTCGGAGACGGCGAGTTCTTCTGCGAGGAGTGCGGCGGCGACCGGAACTACCGGCGGCGCACCGGCCGCCGCAGGTTCGCCGTCCTCGGCGTCCCGGTCCTGCCCCGGGGCTGTACGGGCCCCGTCGTCGAGTGCGCGGCCTGTCACACGCACTTCGGTACGGAGGTCCTCGACCGTCCGACGACGAGCCGCTTCTCGGCGATGCTGCGGGACGGCGTGCACACCGTCGCCCTGGCCGTGCTCGCGGCCGGCGGCACCGACTCCCGCGAGGTCCTCGACCGGGCCGTGAGCGCGGTCCGGTCCGCCGGCTTCGCCGAGTGCACGGCCGTCCAGCTCGTCGACCTGGTCGAGGCCCTGGAGGCCGACACAGGGCGCTTCATGCCCGAGGTGAACCCGGAGGGCAGCCTCCTCGCGATCGAGCTCCACGAGGCGCTGGAGCCGCTCACCCCGCACCTGGCGCCCGCCGGCCGGGAGTCGATCCTGCTCCAGGCCGCCCGGATCGCCCTCGCCGACGGCGTCTACAGCCCGACCGAGATGGAGGTCCTCGGGACCGTCGGGAACGCGCTCGCGCTGGCCCCCGACGACACCGTCCGCCTCCTCACCTCGGCCCGGACAGTGCCGTAGGGCTCCCGTCAGGGCCTGGCGTCACGGCTGGATGTTCTGGTTGAGCCGGAACACGTTGTCGGGGTCGTACCGCCGCTTGACCGTCCGGAGCCGGTCGAAGTTCTGCCGGTAGTTGACCCGCACCCGGTCCTGGTCGTCGGCGTCCATGAAGTTCACGTAGCCGCCCTCCTCGGTGTGCGGGCGCAGCGCCTTGTCGTAGGCGCGGGTCCAGGCGATGTTCGCCTCCGCGTCCGCCGCGCCGGTCGACCAGGTCGCGCCGATGGAGTGCGAGAAGACGGCGTCCCGGTAGGCGAACGCGGTGTCCTCGGGTCCCACCTCGTGGCAGGCTCCGTCGATCGGGAAGATCGCGGTGTCCGACTCCATCGACGGCATCGTCCCGCCGTACGTCATGTGCGCGTCGATCGCGCCGTCCGTCAGCTCGCGACTGAAGTTGCCCTTCCAGTAGTGGAAGAGCCCCGGCGGCAGCTGCTCGTCGAAGACGGTGTTGATCACCGGGTACGGCATCCGCTCCATGAACCGGCCGACGACCGGGCCGAGCCCGTCGAGCCGGGCGAGGACCTTGTCGTCGTCCGCCGCCGGGCCGCTGAAGCAGGTGAACGCGGCGCAGATCGGGCGGCCGTGCCAGCGCTCCGGCAGGAACGGTTCCTCGGGGCCGAGCGCGATCACGAAGATCGTGTTGAGCTCGACCGGCGCGTCCTCGTTCATCCGCTGCCAGGCGCGGGCCACGTCCGGGCCGAGCGGGTAGCAGGTCAGGCCGCCGAAGACGTCCGACACCGGGTGCAGCCGGTACGCCAGCGAGACGGCGACCCCGAAGTTCCCGCCGCCGCCGCGCAGCGCCCAGTACAGGTCAGGGTGCCGCTCGGCGTCGCAGGAGACGAGCGTGCCCTCGGCGGTCACGACGTCCGCCGCGATCAGGTTGTCGCAGCTCAGCCCGCACCGGCGGGCCAGGTGCCCCATGCCGCCGCCGAGCGTCAGGCCGCCGACGCCGGTCGTGGAGATCACCCCGCCGGTGGTGGCGAGCCCGAAGGCGTGGGTGGCGTGGTCGAAGTCGCCCCAGGTGGCGCCGCCCTCGGCCCGGGCCGTACGGGCCTCCGGGTCGACGCGGACGCCCCGCATCCGGGACAGGTCGACCACGAGGCCGTCGTCCACGGTGCCGAACCCGGCGACCGAGTGGGAGCCGCCGCGCACGGCCAGCGGGAGGGCGTGCTCCCGGGCGTACAGCACCGCCGCGATGACGTCGCCGGCGTCCACGGCATGGACGACGACGGCCGGGCGGCGGTCGTGCAGGGCGTTGTAGACCCGGCGGGACACGTCGTACGACGGGTCGCCACGGGCCACGACGGCGCCGCGCACGGCACCGCGAAGCGTGTCCAGGGGGTCGGTCGTGGTGGTCATGGTTCCGGTGTAGCCCGGCGGAGAGGGGTGGGGCATCGCCCGAACGGCCCATGTCCGCAGGGAGCGGGGGATGGGCCGTTCGCACCAGGACGGGTCGGAGCGGGTCGGGCGTCAGAGCAGGTCGTGGGCGTACGCGTAGGCCGTCGCGGCCGTGCGGGAGCCGACGCCGAGCTTGGCGAAGATGTTGTTCAGGTGCCGGGAGACCGTGTGCTCGCTGATCACGAGGGCGCGGGCGACGTCCTTGTTCGTCCCGCCCCCGGCGACCAGCCGCAGGACCTCCGCCTCGCGGGCGGTCAGGCCGCCCGGCAGCCGTCGCCGCTTCCCGCCGGAGAGCAGCGCCACCGCGCGCCGGGCGTCGGGTACGGCCCCGAGCCGTTCGAACACCGTCCGCGCGGCGCCCAGCTCCAGCCGGGCCGCCTCCTCGTCGCCCACCGCCCGGTCCGCCGCCGCGAGCAGCATCCGCACCTGAGCGGCCTCGTACGGGACGCGGAGCTCCAGCCAGCCGGCGAGCGCCTGCCGCAGCAGCCGCAGCGCGGGGCCCGAGCGGGCCTCGGCCAGCGCGACGGCGCCCAGGGCGGTGTCGGCCGTCGCCCGCAGCAGCGGTACGTCCCCGGCCAGCGCGTCCAGCTCCCGCGCGGCCCGTGCGGCGCCCGGCACGTCCCGGACGGCGAGGGCCACCTCCGTACGGGCGGCGAGCAGCCGGGCCCGGCCCAGGAGGTCGTGGTGCGGGTCGCTCTGGCAGGCCAGGGCGAGGTCGACGCCCGCGACGGCCGTGTCGGCCCTGCCCTGGGCGAGGCGCAGCAGCGCGAGCCCGGGCTGCGGGACCCGGCCCAGCTCGTGGGCGTGCGCGTACGACGCTGCGGCCTCGTCGAGGCGGCCCTGCCGCCGCTGGACGTCCCCGGCGGCGTAGAACGCGGCGGCGGCCGACTCCAGGCAGTCCACCGGCACCTCCCGGCAGGCCTGCCGCGCCTCCTCCTCGGCGAGGGCCCAGGTGCCGAGGAGGTCGAGGACCTCGACGCGGTGGGCCCGGCAGACGCCCCGGAAGGGGTTCTCCCCGGAGGCCGGGGCCAGGGTCGGGGCCGGGGCCAGGGCGGGGGCGGCCGCCATGGTCTCCGGCTCCCGCCCCGACCCCGACCCCGGCCCCGACCCGGTCTCCGTATCCGGCCTCCGCTCCGCCGGGCGCCCCGTCCACGCGGGCGCGCACCACTCCATTGCCGCGTTCGTCCACTCCACGGCCCGCCCGAAGTCCGCCGCCTCCATGCACTGGGTGAGGGCCAGGCAGTACAGCCAGCCCGTGAACATGCTGCTCAGCTCGCCGGCGGTGACCGCACACATCGCGTCGTCGAGGAGGGCGAGGGCCTCGCTCCTGCGGCCGTGCGCGAGGAGCACGGAGGACTCGGCCTGGCGGCTGAGCGCGACGAGGTCGGGGCTGCCGGAGCGGACGGCGAGACGGGTCATGCGGCGCGCCGCGGCGAGGGCGGCGGCCCGGTCGCCGTGCTGTTCGGCCTCCTCCGCGTCCGTCCAGGCGAGGAAGCACTGCTCGGGGCAGGGCGGCAGGTCCTCCAGGTGGTGCCGGGCCCGGTGCAGCCAGCCCGCCGCCGCGGCGGGCCGCCCGAGGCTCGCGTACTCGTAGTGCAGCCACCAGGCGGCGAGCCCGGCGCCCCGGTGGTCACCGGCAGCGAGGAAGGCGGCGTGGGCGCGGAGGCGGGCGGTGACGGACTCGTCGATGTGCCCTGACCACCAGGCGGCGTCGGCGAGCACGGACAGGTCGTCGGCGGTCAGCGCGCGGGAGGGGTGCAGGTCGTGGGCGTGGAGCAGCGCGTACGCCTCGGCCCAGGACTCCCGGCCGGCCGCGTCCCGGGCGCGTTCGACCGCGTCGGTCGGATGAGCGGCGGTGTGCAGTGTGGGTGCGGACATGGCCTCGCCCCTTCCCGGTCCTTTCAGGGTAGGACCGGGAAGGGGCGAGGGCGCCCGCGGCTAGGACACGGAGGCGACTACTGGATCGCGCCGCTCGCGCGCAGCATGTCCTCGCGCTCGACGATCTTCACGCGCTCGCGGCCCTGCGGCTCGCCGAGCGCCTTCTCGGCGGCGTCCAGGGCGTACCAGCCCTCCCACGTCGTGTACGTGATGCCCTTCTCCTCCAGGAAGGACACGACCGCGTCCGTCTCCGGGGTGTCGGGCGTCAGCAGACGGCCGTTCGCGAAGTCGGCGAGGAGGTTCGCGACGGTCTCGTTGGCGTCGCCCTTGGTGTGGCCGATGAGGCCGACGGGGCCGCGCCGGATCCAGCCGGTGCAGTACGTGGAGGCCATGTGCTCGCCGGTCTCCTCGATGACCCGGCCGCCCTCGTCCGGGACGGTGCCGCTGGTGGCGTCCCAGGGGATCTTGGGCAGCTCGTCGGAGAGGTAGCCGACGGCGCGGTAGACGGCGGAGACGTCCCAGTCGGTGGTGGCGCCGGTGCCCTTGACGTTGCCGGTGCCGTCGAGCTCGGTGCGCTCGGTGCGGAGGCCGACGACCTTGCCGTCCTCGCCGAGGATCTCGACGGGCGACTCGAAGAAGTGCAGGAAGAGCTTGTGCGGGCGGTCGCCGACGTCGCGGATCGCCCAGTTCTCCAGGGTCTTGGCGACCATGTCGGTCTGCTTGTTCTTGCGCCGCTCGGCGATCGAGCCCTCGTCGTAGTCGATGTCCTCGGGGTTGACGATGACCTCGATGGTGGGGGAGTGGTCCAGCTCGCGCAGCTCCATGGGGCTGAACTTGGCCTGGGCCGGGCCGCGACGGCCGAAGACGTGGATCTCGACGGCCTTGTTGACCTTGAGCCCGTCGTAGACGTTCGCGGGGATCTCGGTCGGCAGCAGCTCGTCGCCGGTCTTGGCGAGGATGCGGGCGATGTCGAGGGCCACGTTGCCGACGCCGAGGACGGCGACCTTCTCGGCCTCCAGCGGCCAGGTGCGCGGGACGTCCGGGTGGCCGTCGTACCAGGAGGCGAAGTCGGCGGCGCCGTACGAGCCGTCCAGCTCGACGCCGGGGATCTTGAGTTCGCGGTCGGCCATGGCGCCGGTCGAGAAGATCACGGCGTCGTAGAAGGCGCGCAGGTCGTCGAGGTGGACGTCCGTGCCGTAGTCGACGTTGCCGAAGAGGCGGACCTGCGGCTTGTCGAGGACCTGGTGGAGGGCGTTGACGATGCCCTTGATCCGGGGGTGGTCGGGGGCGACGCCGTAGCGGATGAGGCCGAAGGGGGCCGGCATCCGCTCGAAGAGATCGATGGACACGCCCGGTTCGGCGGCGGCCTCGGACTTCAGCAGCGCATCGGCGGCGTAGATTCCGGCGGGGCCGGCGCCGACGATCGCGACCCGGAGGGGGCGGGGCATGACGGGTTTCCCTTCGCAAGCGACGTGGCGGCGAGGCCGCCGACACTTAGGTCACCCTAAATAACAACACACTCGAAGCGGTACCCGGGCCCGGTCTATGGACTCATAAGCCGGACTTATGAGTTCCATAAGTGTGACTAAGCGGGTTCCTAGAAGTCGAGGGTGCCGAGGAGCACGCCGACGGTCACCGCGATCAGGGCGGCGAAGGTGACGAGCCCGAGGCCGGCGAAGATCAGCCCGGCGCAGAGCTCCGCGCGCCGCGAGAACGCCCGCCTCGGGAGGACCACGTTCCCCGGGTCCCGGGGGTCGTAGCTGACCTTGACGGCGATGCCGCCCGGCCAGGTGAACACGTTGCGGATCATGCCCGCGGGGTCCACGTACAGATACTGCCCCGGCCTCTCCGGGACCTCCGCCGCGAAGGCCGTGATGCCGTGCCGCATCAGGCGCCGCTCGCGGTGCCAGTCGGTCAGGGCGATGACGCCGGCGACGGAGGACGCCGCCCCGACGAGGCCCGCGGGCGTGAGGATGAGGATGCCGATCGGCTGTCCGGCGACCGCGACGAGCACGCACAGGAGCACGAGCAGGCCGAGCGTGGCGGCCGCCCACCGCTTCATCAGCCGCGTCTTCCTCTCCCGCCTGCTCACGGGCCGGTCGCGGGTCTCCACGAGCGCGGTCCCGTCGGCCGTCGTGTCCCGTCCGGCCGCCTCGGGCAGGTCGGCGTTCACGGCCGCGGCGAACATGGCGGCGGCCGCCTCGCTCACTCCGTCGATCCGGTGCGCGTACGAGGTCGCTCCGGCCGGCGCCGTCAGCTCGACGGCGAGCGACCGCCCCTCGGCACGGACCTGCGCGATCGCGGCCAGAGGGATGCGCACCTCGTCGTGACGGCGACTCAGGAGAAGGGCGTCGCCCTCGCGTTGGAGGGATGCCTTCGCGCTGCCCTGGACGACGGGTGTGGACGGAGTGATGGACATGGGCGTGATCGTAGGCGCGACCTGACGGTCGGTGAAGCCCAGCCGGAGGATTTACGGGGCGGCCCGGGCGCTCGCGAGGGCGGCCAGGTCCGCGTGGCGGACGACGGAGCCCGCGGCGCCCCAGGAACCCTCGGGCAACTCGTGCGGCCTGCGCCGAGCGGCGCGGCCTACTCGGCGTCGAGCTGGTGGTCGGCCCAGACGTAGCTTTCGGGCAGCAGGTCGGCGATGCGGACCGTTCGGACGCGGTCGCCGTTGCCGACGATGACCTTGAGGGCGGGGAAGTAGTCGAGGAGGACCTGCCGGCACCGGCCGCACGGCGGGACGACGCCCCGGTCGCGGTCGCCCACGGCCACGATCGTGTGCAGCTCGTAGGCGCCCTGGGAGGCCGCCGCGCCGATGAGGACCAGCTCGGCGCAGGGGCCTCCAGTGAAGTGGTAGGCGTTCACCGCGGTGACGATCCGGCCGTCCCGGTCACGGGCCGCGGCCGCCATGGTGTGGTTGTCGCCCTGGCAGCGCGTGCGTGCGACGTGGGCCGCGGCCTCGATGAGTTCGTGGTCGACGTCGGGGGTCTGCGTGGTCATCTCTCCGCCTTCGTGATGCTCAGCCCGTCACGGTCGTGACGACGAGCCGGCCGATGCCGTAGAGCGCGCCGCCCCCGATGCCGCAGCCGATGAGGGTCATGACCATCATCATGCAGCGGCTGTACAGGCCCTCCTGGTGGACGGCCGCCTTCGGGTTGCGGGGATCGTAGGACAGCTCGACCGTCTGTCCGCCCACGTTGTTGTCGTAGGTGTGGGAGACGCCGTCGGTGTCCGTGTAGCGGTACACCTTCGTGTTGTTGGTGACGTGCGAGAACTGCGCCACCACCGTGATGCCGTGCTTCGGCAGGTGCCACATCCGGTACAGGTCCCGGCTCATGGTGAACACCAGGAAGACGCCGGTGACGGCGACGAGGGCACCCAGCCAGAACATGAGCGCGTACTCGAACCGGCCGGCCACACCGAGGAACACGTCCAGGGCGAGGACCGGGGCGGCGGCGGCCGTCGCGAGCACCGTCCGACGGCTGACGCGGGGCGCCGTTGCCGTCGGGGGCGGTCAGCTCGATCGTGGCGACCCGCCCCTCGGCGCGGACCTGTGCGATCGCCGCCAGGGGTATGTGATGACCCTCGCCCGGGAGGCCGAAGGTCACGGCCCCTCCCTCGAAGCGGACGACGGTGGAGCCGGTGCCGCGCAGGACGAGGGAGGGGGCGGTCGTCATCCGGCGATACCGGCGACGAAAGCGGACCAGGCGGCGGCGGGCACGATCAGGACGGGACCGTCGGTGACCTTGCTGTCCCGGACGGGGACGACACCGGTGAAGTCGAACGAGGCCTCGACGCATTCACCACCCTCGCCGTTGCTGTAGGAGCTCTTGAACCAGTGGGCGTTGCTCAGGTCGTACTCGCGCATCGTCTGAAGTCCTCCGCCGCCGACTCGATCAGGGCCAGGGACGCCTCCGGCGACAAGGTGGCAACCCTGAGCAGATCGTAGGCGCGCTGTGCACGCTTCACCACAGCCGGATCGTCCAGGAGCGTCCCCGAGAACGAGGTCTCTGTATAGGCCGTTGGCGGTTGGTCCTCGAACTCCATGAGCCTCAGCATGCCGTTCATGGAGGCATGCGCTCCGACCGAGCGGGGGATCACGGTCACCAGGACCCATCGGTTCCTGATCAGGCTTGCGATGTGGTTGAGCTGCTCCGCCATGACCGTCGGTCCGCCCACGGGGGTGACCACCGTGTTCTCGTGGAGCATGACCCAAAACTCGGGTCTTGTAGCGTCCTTGAGGATCCGCGCTCGGCCTAGTCGCGCGGTGACCTTCTCCTCGACGTACTCCTCCGTGGCGAACGGGTTCGCCGCGACCGTAACCGCCCGCGCGTACTCCGCCGTCTGGAGCAGGCCCGGCACCACGAACGGTGCAAACTCGCAGATCCTCGTCGCCACCTCCTCCAGCTCCGCCACCGCCTGGAAATAGGACGCGTACGGCGACTTGTTGATGAGCTTGCGCCACGTGCGTTCGAAAATACCGCCGGTTTGTAGTACCTCGTCGATTCGTACCGCCACATCCAACTGCGGCTTTCGAATTCCCTGCTCGAACAGGCCGATGTACGCCCCGGATACGAACACCCGTCTGCCCAGTTCGCCCTGCGAGAGGCCCGCCGCCTCGCGGCGCTCCTTGAGGAGGTCTCCGAAGAACTCCCACACGTCCTGCTGCTTGCCCTTGGCCATGGATTAACTCCCCAACCCTACGCCGCAGTTGTACGGCCTGCGCGTCTGCCGATTCTACGGATCCCGCCCCACCCTGGAGAGGCGAAGCAGGAAATGGATTCAGAAAGGCATACGTTGGTGAAGGAAGACATCATGAAGACGACCGCGGGGGCCATCGAAGCCGCTCAAGAGGCAGTGACGGAATTGCGTGAGGCGCTCGCGAGGGCGGGAATCACTCTCCCCTCGCTCGGGCTCGACGTCGTCACCCTCGCCGCCGACCCTCCGAGGCCGCTCGTCGAATTGGGATGCTGCACGGCGGAAACGGCGCGGCTCATCGCCGCCGCCCTACTGCCGGGGGAGGAGAACGGAACATGACCTTGCCCATCGGGTCGTACGTCGTGGAGATCCGTACCGGACGGGTCGGAAGAGTCATGGGGCACGAGGGGCCCTACGTGCAGATCCGCCCGCTCGGCGGCGGGCGCGAGTGGGACGTGGAGCCCGACGGCGTACGTGAGGCGACGACGTCCGAGCGACTGAGCGCCGCCACGGCGCACGTCAACGCCCGGAGCCGGGGCGAGGTGCCCTGAAACCCTCCGCCCCCGGCCGGTTCGGCGCCCCGTCACTCCGGCCGGGGGAGCGTGCGTCCGTACGCGAGCAGCAGGAGTTCCTGGGCGGGGCGGCTCACCACCCGAGCGCCCGTGCCCGTGCCGTACGACCAGTCCAGGTCCGTGGCCCGCAGGGTGACGCCGTCGAGGTCCGCTCCGAAGAAGCGCAGCGTTCGAGGGGTGACCGTCCCCAGCAGGATCCGCAGGCGCTCCTCCGGGACCTGCCGTCCGAGGCCGAGCGGGACGGTGATGTCCAGGCCGTGGATCACGTCGTGGCCGAGGGCCGCCGCCAGGCCGCCCACCGGCGGCTTCCAGGGGTGATGGGCGTGGTCGCGCAGGGCCGCCGCGAGTTCGCGCGGGGTGAGGGCGGCGGCGTCGCGGCGCGCGAGGCGGTCGGTCATCCGGTGCAGGTTGCCGCCCGCGCGGACGAGTTCCAGGGCCGTCCTGCCGAACGGGTACCGGAAGCCCATGCTCATGTGGCCGGCGACCTCCCGTACGCGCCAGCCGCCGCACAGCGTCGGCGCGTCCCACTGTTCGTCGGTCAGTCCGTCCAGGACGTCCGCCAGTTCGCGCCGCTCGGCCGCGATCTCCGCTCGTGTCTCCGCTGCCGTGGTCTCCATGATCACCAGCGTGCCGAGGTGCCGGCCAGAAGTCCAAGAGCGAGGTCTTCTCCTCGCTAGCATTCCTGGTTATGGAGCTCCGTCAGCTGCACTACTTCCTCGCCGTCGTCGAGGAGGCCAACTTCACCCGTGCCGCCGCCCGCCTCCACCTCGCGCAGCCGGGGGTGAGCGCCCAGATCCGGCAGCTGGAGCGGGAGCTCGGGCAGCCGCTGCTCGACCGCTCCGGCCGGACCGTCACCACGACCGCCGTCGGTGAGGCGGTCCTCCCCTTCGCGCGGGCGGCGCTCGGGGCCGTCGAGGGGCTGCGGCGGACCGTGGACGAGTTCACCGGTCTCGTCCGGGGGCAGGTCACGATCGGCCTCGTGTCCGGGGCCGCCGCCGACGAGTTCGACGTCGCCGCCGTCCTGGCCGACTTCCACGACGACCACCCGCAGGTCGAGATCTCCCTCACCGAGGACACGTCGGAGCGGATGCTCGCCGCCCTGCACCGCGGCGAACTCGATCTCGCCGTGATCGGCCTCGCCGAGGAGGAGCCCCCACAGGGCGTCAGCCTCCAGGTCCTCGTCGACATGCCCCTCGTCGCCGCCATGGCCCCGGGCGACCCGCTCCTCACCGCCCCCGACGGCCGCGCCCGCGCGGCGCTCCCCGTGGCCGATCTCGCCGGCCGTCCGCTGATCAGCCTTCCGCGCGGCACCGGCCTGCGCGGCGTCCTGGAGCGCGCCGGTACGCGGGCGGGCTTCCGGCCCCACGTCGCCTTCGAGGCCGCCGCACCGCACCTCCTGGCGCGCCTCGCCGCCCGTGGCCTCGGCGTCGCCGTCCTCCCGGAGCTCCCGGCCGAGGCGGCGGACGCGCTGGGACTCCGTACCCTTCCCCTCACCGATCCGCCCCTCCGGGGCCGCGTCGCCCTCGCCTGGCCGGCGGACGGCCCCGCCGCCCCGGCGGCCGGCGCACTCCTCGCCCGGATGCGGAAAGCGTTCCCCGAGGTCCGGCCCGAGGTCCGGCCCGAGGTCCGGCCCGGGGTCGGGGCGCCCCCGCCGTACGGGAGAATGGGCCCATGAGTCTGTTCCGCGACGACGGCATCGTGCTGCGCACCCAGAAGCTGGGTGAAGCGGACCGCATCATCACGCTCCTCACGCGCGGTCACGGCCGCGTGCGCGCCGTCGCGCGCGGGGTGCGCCGGACGAAGTCGAAGTTCGGGGCGCGGCTCGAACCGTTCTCGCACGTGGACGTGCAGTTCTTCGCCCGGGGGAGTGAGCTGGTCGGACGCGGGCTGCCGCTCTGCACGCAGAGCGAGACGATCGCCGCGTACGGCGGCGGGATCGTCACCGACTACGCCCGGTACACCTCCGGCACGGCCATGCTGGAGACGGCGGAACGGTTCACCGACCACGAGGGCGAGCCCGCCGTCCAGCAGTACCTGCTGCTGGTGGGCGGTCTGCGGACCCTCGCGCGGGGCGAGCACGCGCCCCACCTCATCCTCGACGCCTTCCTCCTCCGCTCGCTCGCCGTCAACGGCTACGCGCCCAGCTTCGACGACTGCGCGAAATGCGGACTTCCCGGGCCCAACCGGTTCTTTTCGGTCGGGGCGGGCGGGGTCATATGCGGCGACTGCCGGGTGCCCGGAAGCGTCGTACCCTCTGCGGAGGCCATCGGCCTGCTCAGCGCGCTGCTCACCGGCGACTGGGCGACGGCGGACGCGTGCGAGCCGCGTCACGTCAGGGAGGGCAGCGGACTCGTGTCCGCCTATCTGCACTGGCACCTGGAGCGCGGCCTGCGCTCACTGCGGTACGTAGAGAAAAGCTAGGTAGGAGAGACC
Source organism: Streptomyces sp. NPDC056169 (assembly GCF_042268445.1). Lineage (NCBI taxonomy): Bacteria > Bacillati > Actinomycetota > Actinomycetes > Kitasatosporales > Streptomycetaceae > Streptomyces > Streptomyces sp. NPDC056169. Next base: position 199,582 of record NZ_JBHJUO010000013.1, read on the forward strand.
ACGTCATGGCCATCGCACGACTGCTCGGTCGCCAGCGCCGGGAGTACAGCACGCCCGAGCCGCACCCCTCCGGCGCCCGCCCGCCGAAGCTCCAGTCGGAGCTGGTCCCGGAGCACGTCGCGATCGTCATGGACGGCAACGGCCGCTGGGCCAAGGAGCGCGGCCTGCCCCGCACCGAGGGGCACAAGGTCGGCGCCGAGCAGGTCCTCGACGTGCTCCAGGGCGCGATCGAAATGGGCGTGGGCTCGATCTCGCTCTACGCCTTCTCCACCGAGAACTGGAAGCGCTCGCCCGAGGAGGTGCGCTTCCTCATGAACTTCAACCGCGACTTCATCCGCAAGTCCCGCGACCAGCTCGACTCGCTCGGCGTGCGGGTGCGCTGGGTCGGCCGGATGCCCAAGCTGTGGAAGTCGGTGGCCAAGGAGCTCCAGGTCGCGCAGGAGCAGACCAAGGACAACACCAAGCTCACGCTGTACTTCTGCATGAACTACGGCGGTCGCGCGGAGCTCACGGACGCGGCGCAGGCGATGGGCGAGGACATCAAGGCGGGCCGGCTGGACCCGTCGAAGATCACCGAGAAGACCATCCAGAAGTACCTCTACTACCCGGACATGCCGGACGTGGACCTGTTCCTGCGGCCCAGCGGCGAGCAGCGCACCTCCAACTACCTGATCTGGCAGAGCGCGTACGCCGAGATGGTCTTCCAGGACGTACTGTGGCCCGACTTCGACCGCCGCGACCTGTGGCGGGCCTGCGTCGAGTTCGCCCAGCGCGACCGCCGCTTCGGCGGCGTCGACCCGGCCGACATGGCCGTCCTCGACAAGGGCTGACCGACACCGGCTGACCGGCAAGAGCTGACCGACACCAGGGGGGAACGGTCGTGGAAACGAACGAGCGGATCGAGCTGGTCTACCGGCCCGACTTCGTGGACGTGCGCGAGGCCGTACGGGTCCGGCTGCGGGCCACCTTCTGGTGGCGGCTGCTCCGGTGGACGGCGTGGGGCGCCGGCGTGCTGGCCCTCCTGGTCGCGGGCCTGGCCCTGCTGCCGCCCTCGCCCGAGCCGGGAACGACGGCCCTGATGGTGACGCTCGGCCTGGTGGCCGTGGGCTGCGCGGAGTCGCTGCCCTGGCTGACGGCCCAGAGCCTCTTCCGGCTGATCAGGGCCCAGGGCGAGGCCACGGCCGTCGTCGACGAGGACGGGGGACGGTGGACCTCCCGGGACAGCGAGACGACGATCCGCTGGGCGCTGCTGCCCCGGTACGCGGAGACGCCCCGGCTCTTCGTCCTGCTCACGGCCAAGCAGTCCGGCACCGGCTTCGCGTACCTGCCGAAGCACGGCCTCGCGGACCCCGCCGACGCCGACCGGCTGCGGGCGGTCCTGGACCGGAACATCAGCAAGGCATGAGACGACGAGGGGCCCGCACCGGAAACGTCCGGTGCGGGCCCCTTCGTCTGTCAGGTCAGCTCACTTCTCCGCGCACTCCGCGCACGTGCCGAAGATCTCGACCGTGTGCGCCACGTTCACGAAGCCGTGCTCCGAGGCGATCGTCTCGGCCCACTGCTCCACCATCGGGCCCTCCACCTCCACGGCCTTGCCGCAGACGCGGCAGACCAGATGGTGGTGGTGGTCGCCGGTCGAGCAGCGGCGGTAGACGGTCTCGCCCTCGCTCGTGCGCAGCGCGTCGACCTCGCCCGCGTCCGCCAGGGACTGGAGCGTGCGGTAGACGGTGGTGAGGCCGACCGAGTCGCCGCGGTGCTTGAGCATGTCGTGCAGCTCCTGGGCGCTGCGGAACTCGTCCACCTCGTTCAGCGCCGCCGACACGGCGGCCCGCTGCTTGGTCGAGCGGCCTCGTACGGGGGGTCCTGCCGTCACCACGGGGGCCTCCTTGAATGCTTGTCTGCCCCCGCCATTCTGCCAGTCCCCCATGACCCTGCGGTCAGCCGCGGATCAGACGTTCACGTCGTCCGTCGGACGACGGGTGGCCGGAAGCGGGGCGTCGCAGCTCTCCGCGCCCGCCTCGGCCGCCCGGGCCCGCCGCTTGGCGAGCGGGGTGGCGAGGAGCGTGAGGAGGACGAAGACGCCGATCGCGTACAGGACGATCGTCGCACCGGGCGGGACGTCCTGGTAGTACGAGGTGGCCGTGCCCGCCAGGGTGACCGTGACGCCGGTCGCCACCGCGAGGACGAAGGTCGTGCGGAACGACTTCGACAGCTGCTGCGCCGCCGCCACCGGCACCACCATGAGCGCGCTGACGAGCAGCAGGCCCACGACCCGCATGGCGACCGTGACGGTCACCGCGGCCGTGACCGCGATCAGCAGGTTCAGGGCGCGCACCGGCAGGCCGGTGACCCGGGCGAACTCCTCGTCCTGGCTGACTGCGAAGAGCTGGCGGCGCAGGCCGACCGTGACCAGGATGACGAAGGCGGCGAGGATCGCGATCGCGGTGATGTCCTCGGACGAGACCGTGGACAGCGAGCCGAAGAGGTACGAGCTGAGGTTGGCGTTGGAGCCGGTCGGCGAGAGGTTGATCAGCAGGACGCCGCCGGCCATGCCGCCGTAGAAGAGCAGGGCGAGCGCGAGGTCGCCGCGGGTCTTCCCGTACGCCCGGATCAGCTCCATGGCGACCGAGCCCGCGACGGCGACGATCGTCGCCATCCAGACCGGGCTGGAGTTCAGCAGGAAGCCGAGGCCGACACCGGTCATGGCGACATGGCCGATGCCGTCGCCCATCAGCGCCTGGCGGCGCTGGACGAGGTAGATGCCGACGGCGGGCGCGGTGATGCCGACGAGCACGGCCGCGAGGAGCGCGCGCTGCATGAAGGCGAGATCGAGCATTTCCATGATCAAGTCAGCTTTCCCAGGGTCGGCTTCAGGTCAGCAGACCCGTACGGAGCGGCTCACCGGCCGCGTGCGGATGGACGTGGTCGTGGCCGGGGAGCGCGTGCTGCCCGACGGCCTCGGGCGGCGGGCCGTCGTGGACGACACAGCCGTCGCGCAGGACCACGGCCCGGTCGATCAGCGGCTCCAGCGGGCCCAGCTCGTGCAGGACGAGGAGGACGGACGTGCCGCCCGCGACCTGCTCGCGCAGCGTCGCGGCCAGGATCTCCTGGCTCGCGAGGTCCACGCCGGCCATCGGCTCGTCCATGATCAGCAGCTCGGGCTCGGAGGCGAGCGCGCGGGCGATCAGCACGCGCTGGTGCTGGCCGCCGGAGAGCGCGGAGACGGAGTCCTTGGCGCGGTCGGCGAGCCCGACGAGGTCGATGGCCCGCTCGACGGCCTCCTTGTCGGCCTTCGTCAGCCAGCCGAAGCGGCGACGGGAGAGCCGGCCGGAGGAGACGACCTCGCGGATCGTGGCGGGGACGCCGCTCGCCGCGGTCGTGCGCTGCGGTACGTAGCCGACGCGGGCCCAGTCGCGGAACCGCTTCTGCTCCGTGCCGAACAGCTCGATCCGGCCGCCGGTCAGCGGCACCTGGCCGATGACGGAGCGGACGGCGGTGGACTTGCCGGAACCGTTGGCGCCGAGCAGGGCGACGACCTCGCCGCGGCGGACGGTGAGGTCGACGCCCCGGAGGACGGGCCGCGCGCCGAGGGCCGCCGTGGCTCCGCGGACGGAAATGACGGGTTCCTGCGCCGGCGCTGCCATGGCTCGTTCCTCCTGCTGTGTCGCTGCGATCACTTCGCGCCGAGGGCCTTCTTCAGCGCGGCGAGGTTGGACTGCATGACCTCGATGTAGTCATCGCCCTGGGACTTGTCCGTGATTCCCTCCAGCGGGTCGAGCACGTCGGTCTTCAGACCGGTGTCGCCCGCCAGGGTCTTGGCGGTCTTGTCGCTCGCGAGGGTCTCGAAGAAGACGGTGGAGACCTTGTCCTTCTCCGCGATGTCCTGGAGTTCCTTGATGCGGGCGGGGCTCGGCTCGGACTCGGGGTCGATGCCGGTGATGCCCTCCTGCTCCAGGCCGTACCGCTCGGCGAGGTAGCCGAAGGCGGAGTGGGTGGTGATGAAGGTCTTCGTGGTGGTGTTCTTCAGGCCCGTCTCGAACTCGGTGTTCAGGGCGCCGAGCTTCTTCACCAGGGCGTCGGTGTTCTTCTGGTAGTCGGCGGCGTTCGCCGGGTCGGCCTTCTCCAGGGCGGTGCCGACGCCCTTGGCGACCTCGGCGTACTTCACGGGGTCGAGCCAGATGTGCGGGTCGGTGCCGGCCTCGGAGCCGTGGTCGTGGCCCTCTTCCTCGGCGGAGTGCTCTTCGGTCCCGTGCTCGTGGCCGACCTCGGTGCCGTGCGCTTCGAGCTTCGTGAGGGTGGCGGCGTCGACGGTGTTCTTGACGCCGGCCTGGGCGATGGCGTCGTCGACGGCGGGCTGGATGCCCTTGAGGTAGAGGATGACGTCGGCCTCGCCGAGCTCGCCGATCTGCTTCGGCTTGAGCTCCAGGTCGTGGGGTTCGACGCCGGGCTTGGTGAGCGTGTTGACGGCGACGTGGCCGCCGCCTATCTGCTCGGCCAGGTACTGCATGGGGTAGAACGACGCGACGACGTCCAGCTTGCCGCTGCTCCCCTTGTCGGCGGCGTCGGAGGTTCCGGCGCAGGCGGACAGGGAGACGACGCCGAGCGCGACGGCTCCGGCGAGGGCGGTGGTGGGTATCAGGCGACGTGCGTTCATGACACTCATTTTCAACAAAACTGGAAACGATTGTCAATTGTCGTCCGTGTGGCCCCGCCCACGCGCCCTCTCGGGAGCCCCCGCGCGCCCCTGGCACCGAACCGATTTGATGCAGGGGGTACGGGCGCCGGTAACCTGTGGCATTCGCACTTCGTCGTCGTAATGAAGAGAGCACCGTGGCCGCCGACAAGATCGACACCATCGTCAGCCTGAGCAAGCGCCGTGGCTTCGTCTACCCGTGCAGTGAGATCTACGGCGGCCAGAAGGCCGCCTGGGACTACGGACCGCTGGGTGTCGAACTCAAGGAGAACCTGAAGCGCCAGTGGTGGCGTTACATGGTCACCTCGCGCGAGGACGTCGTCGGTATCGACTCGTCGGTCATCCTGGCCACCGAGGTCTGGGAGGCCTCCGGTCACGTCGCCACCTTCACGGACCCGCTCACCGAGTGCACCTCCTGCCACAAGCGCTACCGCGCGGACCACCTGGAGGAGGCGTACGAGGCGAAGCACGGCCGTCTCCCCGAGAACGGCTTCGCCGACCTCAACTGCCCCAACTGCGGCAACAAGGGCACCTTCACGGAGCCCAAGCAGTTCTCCGGCCTGCTCTCCACGCACCTCGGCCCGACCCAGGACACCGGCTCCGTCGCGTACCTGCGTCCCGAGACCGCCCAGGGCATCTTCACCAACTTCGGTCAGGTGCAGCAGACCTCGCGCAAGAAGCCGCCGTTCGGCATCGCGCAGATGGGCAAGTCCTTCCGGAACGAGATCACTCCGGGCAACTTCATCTTCCGCACGCGCGAGTTCGAGCAGATGGAGATGGAGTTCTTCGTCAAGCCGGGCGAGGACGAGCAGTGGCAGGAGTACTGGATGCAGCAGCGCTGGAACTGGTACACCGGCCTGGGTCTCCGTGAGGAGAACATGCGCTGGTTCGAGCACCCGCAGGAGAAGCTCTCCCACTACTCGAAGCGCACCGCCGACATCGAGTACCGCTTCTCCTTCGGCGGCAGCGAGTGGGGCGAGCTGGAAGGCGTCGCCAACCGCACCGACTACGACCTGAACGCGCACTCGAAGGCCTCCGGCGCCAACCTCACGTACCTGGACCAGGAGTCCGGCGAGCGCTACACGCCGTTCGTCATCGAGCCCGCCGCCGGTGTCGGCCGCGCGATGCTGGCCTTCCTCCTCGACGCGTACAACGAGGACGAGGCCCCCAACGCCAAGGGCGTCATGGAGAAGCGCGTCGTCCTGCGCCTCGACCCGCGCCTGGCCCCGGTCAAGGTCGCGGTCCTGCCGCTGTCGCGCAACCCGCAGCTCTCCCCGAAGGCCAAGGGCCTCGCGGCGGACCTGCGCCAGAACTGGAACATCGAGTTCGACGACGCCGGCGCCATCGGCCGCCGCTACCGTCGCCAGGACGAGATCGGCACCCCGTTCTGCGTGACCGTCGACTTCGACACCCTCGACGACAACGCGGTGACCGTGCGCGAGCGCGACACCATGAAGCAGGAGCGCGTCTCCCTCGACCAGATCCAGGGCTACCTGGGCAGCCGCCTGCTCGGCTGCTGAACTCCCTGATCGCGTCTACCGCGTAGATCGCGTACGGCGAAGCCCCCGGTTCCGACTTCGGAACCGGGGGCTTTCCCGTGCGTGCGTGCGGTCAGGCGTCAGGCGGTCAGGCGGTCGCCGTCGCGGCTGCCGCCGCCTCGGCCTCCGCCTGGCGTCGCGCGCCCTCGGCCGCCCGGCGCTTGCCGAACCAGGCCGTCCACACGCCCAGGGCGCCCAGGACCGCGTAGATCATGAGCGGGCTGAGCGTGACCATGGTCTTCGTCGGCAGCGCGTACGCGAGGGCGATACGGACCAGCGCCTCGGCGACGTACGCCACGCCCCACACCAGCGTCATCGTGCGCATGGTGGAGCGGAAGCCCTCGTACTGCCACATCCCGTTCCACCAGGCCGTGCTCTCCGGGGTGCCGTCGGTCGCGAACTTCCGGCCGAAGTAGAACATCAGCGGGCGCGGGGCGAGCAGCGTGACCAGACAAAGCAGGCCGAACAGGCCCGTCACGCCCGAGTCCTTGATCAGGAGCGCCCGGGCGGTGTGCGCGCCGATCAGCGAGACGAGCGCCGTGATCACCAGGAAGACCAGGGTGACGACGGCGAACTCGTCGACCTTGCGCCGCCAGGCGACCATGATCGCGCTGTCCAGGACGGGCCAGACGCTCCCGGCGAGCAGTGCGGTGAACTCGGACCAGCCGTGGTCCTCGGTCAGGATGTTGTACGTGAGGATCGGCGCGACCACGTTGAGGCCGATGGTCAGGATCCAGCCGATCGCCGAGGAGGCTCCTGAGCGGGCCGGTGGCTTGGCGGGTGCGGACATGGTTCCCCCTGGGTGCTCTTACGGTCGCGGTGCGGGAGAACGCTAGTCATGTACTGGACAGGGAAGGGGAAACTCCAAGCCAAATGATCTTCAAAAAGGGGCTGTTTCTCAGGCGCGCAGCGCACGCTGCGCCAGGGAGATGACCGCCGCGAACGCGTCCTCGATGTCCGTGGTCGCCCAGTCGGCGGCGTGCGCCGGGTCGTGGAAGCGGTCGGTGGCGTCGAAGACCGCGCGGGCCGTCGTCGCGTAGTCCCGCTCCGGTGCGGCGAACACCCCCTCGCGGTGGCCGTCCTCCACGATGCGGGCGATCTGCTCCACCAGGTGGTCCTCGTGCCGGTGGACCACCGCGCTGTTCTCGCCGATCAGCACCTGGAAGGTCGCCATCAGCTCCGGATCGCCGCCGGCCTTGCGGCGCTTCAGGGCGAAGAGGGCCGTGAGCCAGTCGGTCAGGCGCTCGTCCGCGGGCTTCCCGCCCTCGACGTACGGCCGCAGCGCGACGATCGTCCGCTCCAGCCACCGCTCGGTCACCGCCTCGCGCAGCGCCGCCTTCGTACGGAAGTGGCGGTAGACGCTGCCGTGGCTGACGCCCAGCACCCGGGCCACGTCGACGACGGTCGCCTTCGCGGGCCCGTAGCGCCGGAGCACCTCCTCCGTGGCTTCGAGGATGCGCTCGGCGGTCAGGGTCTCGGTGGCGGCCATGGAATGACAGTACCCGTCAGCTGAAAGGTCCCGCCGGTGCCGGTCAGTGCTCGCTGTCCAGGTGGGCCATCTGGGCCGCCGGGTAGCGCTCGCCGGCCGCGGCGCCCGCCGGGACGGCCTCCTCGATCGCCGCCAGGTCGGCGGCGTCCAGCGTGACGTCCAGGGCGCCGAGCGCCTCCGCGAGCCGGTCCCTGCGCCGGGCGCCGACCAGTGGGACGATGTCCGCGCCCTGTCGCTCGCCCTGTGCGAGGACCCAGGCGATCGCGGTCTGCGCGACCGTCACGCCCTTCGCCTCGGCGATCGCGCGCAGCCGGTCCACCAGGTCCAGGTTCCGGTGGAGGTTGTCGCCCTGGAAGCGGGGGGACATCCCGCGGAAGTCGCCGGCGCCGAGCTCCCGGTCCCGGGTGAAGTGGCCGCTGATCAGGCCGCGCGACAGCACGCCGTACGCCGTGATCCCGATGCCCAGCTCGCGCGCGGCCGGCAGGATCTTCTCCTCGATGGAGCGGGAGATCAGCGAGTACTCGATCTGGAGGTCCGCGATCGGGGCCACCGCCGCCGCTCTGCGCAGCGTGTCCGCGCCGACCTCGGAGAGGCCGATGTGCCGGACGTGCCCCGCCTCGACCAGCTCGGCGATGGCGCCGACGGTCTCCTCGATCGGCACGTCCGGGTCGACGCGGGCGATCCGGTAGATGTCGATGTGGTCGGTGCCGAGGCGCTGGAGCGAGTACGCCGCGAAGTTCTTCACCGCGGCCGGCCGGCCGTCGTAGCCGGTGAAGCCGCCCTCGACCGTGCGCAGCGCGCCGAACTTCACGCTGGTCAGCGCCTGCTCGCGGGCGGCGGCGGGGGCGCTCCGCAGGGCTTCGGCGATCAGCAGTTCGTTGTGCCCCATCCCGTAGAAGTCGCCCGTGTCGAGCAGGGTCACCCCGGCGTCCAGGGCCGCGTGGATGGTCGCGATCGACTCGGCGCGGTCGCTCTCCCCGTACAGCGCGGACATGCCCATGCAGCCGAGACCGAGGGCGGAGACCGCCGGGCCGGTGGCGCCGAGCCGGCGGGTGGGGACGGGGTGTCGGGTGGTGGTCATGACGGTCTCCAAAGGGAGGGGGAGGTTCGATGGGACAACCATGACATGACCGATGACAGATTTCAATATCTGTCATTCGTTCGGGTGGGGGGTGGGGAAAAACGAGTGCTGCCCTGCCGGTGCCGGGGTAGCGTCCTCGGCATGTCTCTGTTCTTCCAGATCTACGAGTGAGCGCGCCGCACAGGCCGACCGACCACCGCCCACCTCACTGACGGGAGAACCCCATGGCCAAGAGCCGCAACAACCTCCTCGGCGTCGGCGGACAGCGAAGGAAGCTGTCCCGCGCCGACCAGTACGGCACCGTCCAGTCCCGCGGCACCGCCCCGCGCACGGCCGACGAGCAGAAGCAGGAGCTCCTGCGGAAGATGCGCGAGCGCGCGCAGGGACAGGGAGCCGAGAGCACCGACGCCTCCACCGAGGCCACCGGCCAGGAGTAGTCGCCACCGCACGACGGAGGGCCCGGAGCGTTCCACGCCCGGGCCCTTCGCCGTACCCCCGCCGCCTACCCCACCGTCCTCGGCAGCCGCATCGCGAGCCCCGCCGTCAGGAGCGCCATCGCGAGCTGGAGGAGGAGCGTCACCGTCAGCGCCGTGCCCGTCGAACCCGAGGCGGAGAGGCTCAGGAACAGCGTCCCCAGGGTCGCCACGCCCAGGGTCAGCGCCGTCTGCTGGGCCGTCACCATGACTCCGCTGCCCACGCCCGCCCGCTCCTGCGGCACCTCGGAGAGCACCACCCGGAAGAGCACCGGCAGCTGGAGGCCCTGGCCGAGCCCCGCGAGCGCCATGCCGGGAAGCAGGCTCCCCACCGACAGGTCCGGCCAGGAGCGCCAGGCCGTCAGGGCGAGCAGCCCGAGGCCGAGGGCCTGGAACAGGGCGCCCACCGGAACCACCCGGGTGCCCCAGCGCCGTACGAGCCGGGGTCCCGCGAGGGAGGCCCCGAAGAAGGCCACCGCCATCGGGACGAGCGCCAGGCCCGAGGCCACCGCCCCCAGGCCCAGACCCTGCTGGAGCGCCACCGCGATCACGAACATGAAGCCGCCGAAGCCGCCCGACAGCGGCAGGACGAGGAGCAGTCCGCGCCGCAGCGAGACCAGGTCGAGGAGGCCCGGCGGGACCAGGGGCGTCTCGCCCCGGCGCTCCGCACGCCGCTCCACCCGCCAGAAGGCGACCGCCGCGAACGGGAACACCGCGAGCGAGAGCCAGGTCCACAGCGGCCAGCCGGCCGACCGGCCCTCCGTCAGCGGGGCGAGCAGGGTGAGCAGCGCGACCGCGAGGAGCAGGGTCCCCGGCACGTCCACGGGGGCCGGCCGGTCCGATCGGGTCTCCGGCACGGTCCGCAGGGCGAGCAGCAGGCCCGCGACCGCCACCGGCACGTTCACCAGGAAGACCGCGCGCCAGCCCGTGCCCGCGAGGTCGGCGGCGACGAGGACGCCGCCCAGGATCTGGCCGGTCACCATCGACAGGCCGGCGGTCGCCCCGTACAGGCTCAGCGCCTTCGCGCGGCGCGCTCCCGTCGTCGAGGCGTGGATGGTCGCGAGCACCTGCGGCAGCATCAGGGCCGCCGCGGCGCCCTGCGCCACCCGGGCCCCGACGAGGGTCCAGGCGTCCGGCGCGAGCCCGCAGGCCAGCGAGGTCAGGCCGAAGGCGGTCATCCCGGCGAGGAAGAGGCGACGGCGCCCGAAGAGGTCGCCGAGGCGTCCGCCGAGGACGAGGAGGACGGCGTACGACAGGCCGTACCCGGCCACGATCAGTTCGAGGACGGACGGGCCGGCCGCCAGGTCCCGGCCGATGGACGGCAGGGCGACGTTGACGATGAAGAAGTCGATCAGCGGCAGCGCGGCCCCGAGGAGGACGGTGAACAGGCCCAGGGAGCCGAGCGCCGCGGGGCGGTGGCCGACGGCCGGTGCGCCGGCCCGGGGAGATGTCGTGGAAGTCGAGGTCACGCGTTCGACGATCCGCCCGCGCTCAGCCTGGTACCAGAGTCTTCTTATCCTGGTACAACCACTACCTGGCAACGGGCCGGGCGCCCCGGCACCCTGGGGGAGTGACGACCATGACGACGACGGGCACGATCGCGGCCACCACGACGATCGCGACCACGGCGGCGGTGACGGCGGCGGCGTCGCCCGGGACCCGGCGGGGCGAGCTCGCGGCCTTCCTGCGCAGCCGCCGCGAGCGCATCACCCCCGAACAGGTCGGCCTCCCGCGCGGCCGGCGCCGCCGCACCCCCGGCCTGCGCCGCGAGGAGGTCGCCCACCTCTCCGCCGTCGGCGTCACCTGGTACACCTGGCTGGAACAGGCCCGCGACATCCAGGTCTCCCCGCAGGTCCTCGACGCCCTCGCCGACGCGCTGCTCCTCGACCCGACCGAGCGGAGCCACCTCTTCGCCCTCGCCGGACAGTCCGACCCGCGCCCGGGGGCGCCTTCTCCGGCCGTCACGCCCGCGCTGCGGCAGATGCTCGACCAGCTGGAGCCGCTGCCCGCCGCCGTCCAGAACAGCAGGTTCGACTTCCTCGCCCACAACCGGACCTTCGGGCGGCTCTTCTGCGACCTGGACGCCCTGCCCCGCGAGGACCGCAACTCCCTCTGGCTCGCCTTCACCAACGAGGACTTCCAGGCCGCCGCCACCGACCTGCCGGACCTCCTCCCCATCCTCGCCGGGAAGCTCCGAGCCGCCATGGCCGAGCACCTGGCCGAGCCCGCCTGGAAGGCGCTCGTCCAGCGGCTCGAAGGGGCCTCGCGCGAGTTCCGGGAGATCTGGGCCCGGCACGACGTGGTCGCCCCGGGCGGCCGCACCAAGGTCATCCACAACGCCCGCGTCGGTGTGCTCCGGTTCGAGCACACCAACCTGTGGCTCGGCCCGACCTCCGGGCCGTGCCTCGTGACGTACGTCCCCGTGGACGAGAAGACCCGGGAGGGCGTCGAGCGGCTCCTCGCGCTGGTGATCGCGGAGGAAGAGGAAGAGGAAGAGGCGAGACGGGCCACGGTTCAGGCTCAGAGCGGCCCCGCGGCTCCTGCCCCCGCGGCTCAGGGCGGCCCCGCGACTCCCGGCGGCCCCGCGGCTCATGCCCCTGCGGCTCATGCCCCCGCGGCTCAGGGCGCCCCCGCGACTCCCGGCGCCCCCGCCTTCACCGCCGCCTGAGCGTCCTCCTCCGGCGCCAGTGACCGGGCCGTCCGCTCCGCCGTGCGCCGCGCCCACGCCCCGCTCGTCAGCGCGCCCACCACGAGGACGGCGACGCCGCAGCCCGTGACGATCCAGTAGCCCGGGCGGGCCGCCGCCACGAACGCCTCCGGGGCCGCGCCCGCGCCCACCCCCGCCGCGAGGACCGCGCCGACCACCGCCACCCCGAGGGTCTGCCCGACCTGGCGGCTCGTCGAGGCCACCGCCGCCGCCACCCCGGCCTGCGCCCGGGGCATCCCGGAGACGGCGGTGTTCGTGATCGGCGCGTTCACCAGACCGAAGCCGATGCCGAAGACGACGTACCCCGCGAAGAGCAGCGGATCGCTGGTCTCGGCCTCGAAGGCGGCGAAGAGCAGCGCCCCGGCCGCCATCGCCGTGCCCGCGAGCAGCAGCGAGGGGCGCGGCCCGCGCGCCCCCGTCAGCCGCCCCGACAGGGGTGCGAAGACGAAGGTCATGCCGGCCATCGGCAGCATGTAGAGCCCCGCCTCCAGCGGGGCGAGGCCGCGCACCTCCTGGAGGTACAGCGTGTTCAGGAAGAGGAAGCCGCCGAGCGCCGCGAAGGCGCAGACCGCGATGACGGTGGCCCCGCCGAACGGCGCGCTGCGGAAGAACCGCAGGTCGATCAGGGGCTCGCGGCGCCTCGGCTCGTAGAGGACCAGCCCGGCGAGCGCGGCGGCCGCGATCCCCGCGAAGAGCGGGTCGGTCTCGATGATCGCGTACGTGAGCGAGCCGAGGAGCGCCGCGACCAGGAGCTGTCCCACGGGGTCGGGGCGGCGGGGCCGGGGGGCGCGGGACTCGGGGACGTACCGCAGGGTGAGGAGCAGGGCGACGAGGGCGACCGGGAGGTTCAGCCAGAAGATCGCCCGCCAGCCGACCGACTCGACGAGCAGACCGCCCACCAGCGGCCCGGCGGCCATGGAGACGCCGATGACCGCGCCCCAGACGCCGATGGCCCGCGCGCGTGCGGCGGGCTCGGTGAAGGTGTTCGTGATGATCGACATGGCGACCGGGTTCAGCATGGAGCCGCCGACGGCCTGGACCGCCCGGAAGGCGATCAGGGCCTCCAGGCTGGGCGCGAGGGAGCAGAGCAGCGAGCCGAGCGCGAAGACGACCAGCCCGGTGGCGAAGACCTTGCGGCGGCCGATCCGGTCGGCGGTGGAGCCCGCGAGCATGAGCAGCGAGGCCAGGACGAGGGTGTACGCGTCGATCGTCCACTGCAGTCCGGAGACGGAGGCGCCCAGGTCGCGCCGGATGGAGGGCAGGGCGACGTTGAGCGCGGTGTTGTCCAGGCTGACGATGAGCAGGCTCATGGAGCAGATGGCCAGGACCATGAGTTCCCGGCCCCTGGAGAGCCTCCCGCGTGTGAGCTCCGGCATGTGCGGATAGTACGGCTGACTAATGACCGCCGCAGTGCGCGACAATGGCTCAATGACCGCGTTCACCCCCCTCGCCATCGGGCCGCACATCGTGCAGCCGCCGGTGGTGCTCGCCCCGATGGCCGGCATCACCAACGCCCCCTTCCGTACCCTCTGCCGCGAGTACAGCGGCGGCAAGGGGCTGTTCGTGAGCGAGATGATCACGACGCGCGCCCTGGTCGAGCGCAACGAGAAGACGATGCAGCTCATCCGGTTCGACGAGACCGAGAAGCCGCGCTCGATCCAGCTGTACGGGGTGGACCCCGTGACCGTCGGCAAGGCCGTGCGGATGATCGTCGACGAGGACCTCGCCGACCACATCGACCTGAACTTCGGCTGCCCGGTCCCCAAGGTGACCCGGAAGGGCGGCGGCTCGGCCCTGCCCTACAAGCGGCCGCTGCTGCGCGCGATCCTGCATGAGGCCGTGACCAACGCGGGCGACCTGCCGGTCACGATGAAGATGCGCAAGGGCATCGACGACGACCACATCACCTTCCTCGACGCGGGCCGGATCGCGGTCGAGGAGGGCGTCACGGCGATCGCCCTGCACGGGCGGACGGCGGCCCAGCACTACGGCGGCACGGCGGACTGGGACGCGATCGCGCGCCTCAAGGAGCACGTGCCGGAGATCCCGGTGCTCGGGAACGGCGACATCTGGTCGGCCGACGACGCCCTGCGGATGATGCGGGAGACGGGCTGCGACGGCGTGGTCGTCGGGCGCGGCTGCCTGGGCCGGCCGTGGCTCTTCGGCGATCTGGTGGCGGGCTTCGAGGGGACGGGGTCCTATGCCCAGCCCGGTCTGCGGGAGGTCGCGGACGCGATGGTGCGGCACGCGCGGCTGCTCGGCGAGTGGCTCGGCGACGAGGCACGCGGTGTCATCGACTTCCGCAAGCATGTGGCCTGGTACCTGAAGGGCTTCGCGGTCGGCTCCGAGATGCGCAAGAAGCTCGCCATCACCTCCTCCCTGGACGAGCTCCGCGCTCAGTTGAGCGAGCTCGACCTGGAGCAGCCGTGGCCCGTGGGTGCGGACGGTCCTCGGGGTCGTACGTCCGGAAACAACCGAGTCGTCCTGCCGGATGGCTGGTTGAAGGACCCCTACGACTGCGCGGGAGTGAGTGAGGACGCCGAGCTGGACACGTCCGGCGGGTGAGATCCGTGCGGGAATCGGCCTTTCCTGGGGAGTGATCCTCGCCACCCCTGAGGGGGGTGGCGCTCACATGAGCATATTACGGATGGCTGTACTGCCTGAAGGGTGGCACTGGGTGCCACCCTTTTTGCGTTCAAGAAGTGAACGCAAGTGCTCGGGTGGGCGCTCATGTGAGCGCTAAACCTCTAGTTTGGGTCATCTGAGCTTCGGGGTCTGAAAGCGGAAGCTACCTCTCAGTTACTTTCGAAGTGCTGGCGGACGGGTGGTTAAGACCATGTGACCGGCAGGCGTACCTCCACAGACGCCTTCGATCTGGGTATGTTCCTCGCCGTCAGGGCAGCCAACCGAGTCATCGAGGAGTCGGGACCCGTGTCGGAAAACAATGATCAGAAGTTCGTCTACGACTTCACCGAGGGCAACAGGGACCTGAAGGACCTGCTCGGTGGCAAGGGCGCGAACCTCGCCGAGATGACCAACCTCGGCCTGCCGGTTCCCCCCGGCTTCACGATCACCACCGAAGCGTGCAAGGTCTACCTCGAGAGCGGCTCGGAGCCCGTCGCGCTCCGCGACGAGGTGAGTGCACACCTCGACGCGCTCGAGCAGCAGATGGGCAAGAAGCTCGGCCAGGCCGACGACCCGCTGCTCGTCTCCGTCCGGTCCGGAGCCAAGTTCTCCATGCCGGGCATGATGGACACCGTCCTCAACATCGGCCTCTCCGACGAGTCCGTCGTCGGCCTCGCCCGCCAGGCGGACAACGAGCGCTTCGCGTGGGACTCGTACCGCCGGCTCATCCAGATGTTCGGCAAGACCGTCCTGGGCGTCGACGGGGAGCTCTTCGAGGAGGCCCTCGACGAGGCCAAGGCCGCGAAGAAGGTCGCCAGCGACACCGACCTGGACGCCGCCGACCTCAAGAAGCTCGTCAAGCACTTCAAGAAGATCGTGAAGGCCGACACCGGCCGCGACTTCCCCCAGGACCCGCGTGAGCAGATGGACCTCGCCATCGAGGCCGTCTTCAACTCCTGGAACACCGACCGCGCGAAGCTGTACCGCCGCCAGGAGCGCATCCCGGGCGACCTCGGCACCGCCGTCAACGTCTGCTCGATGGTCTTCGGCAACCTCGGCCCGGACTCCGGCACCGGCGTCGCCTTCACCCGCGACCCCGCCTCCGGCCACGCCGGCGTCTACGGCGACTACCTGCAGAACGCGCAGGGCGAGGACGTCGTCGCCGGTATCCGCAACACCGTGCCGCTCGCCGACCTCGAGTCGATCGACAAGGCCTCGTACGACCAGCTCATGCACATCATGAGCACCCTGGAGACCCACTACAAGGATCTCTGCGACATCGAGTTCACCATCGAGCGCGGCCAGCTCTGGATGCTCCAGACCCGTGTCGGCAAGCGCACCGCCGGTGCCGCCTTCCGCATCGCCACGCAGCTCGTGGACCAGGGCCTGATCGACGAGGCCGAGGCGCTCCAGCGCGTCACCGGCGCGCAGCTCGCCCAGCTCATGTTCCCGAAGTTCGACGAGGACGCGAAGGTCGAGCAGATCGGGCGCGGCATCGCCGCCTCCCCGGGCGCGGCCGTCGGCAAGGCCGTCTTCGACTCGTACACCGCGGTCAAGTGGTCCCGCTCCGGCGAGAAGGTCATCCTGATCCGCCGCGAGACCAACCCGGACGACCTGGACGGCATGATCGCCGCCGAGGGCATCCTCACCTCCCGCGGCGGCAAGACCTCGCACGCCGCCGTCGTCGCCCGCGGCATGGGCAAGACCTGTGTCTGCGGCGCCGAGGAGCTCGAGGTCGACACCAAGCGCCGCCGGATGACCACGGCCGACGGCCAGGTCGTCGAGGAGGGCGACGTCGTCTCCATCGACGGCTCCACCGGCAAGGTCTACCTCGGTGAGGTACCCGTCGTACCGTCCCCGGTCGTCGAGTACTTCGAGGGCCGCATGCACGCCGGCGCCGACGACGCCGACGAGCTCGTCGCCGCCGTGCACCGGATCATGGCCTACGCGGACCGCGTCCGCCGGCTGCGCGTCCGCGCCAACGCCGACAACGCCGAGGACGCGCTGCGCGCCCGCCGCTTCGGCGCCCAGGGCATCGGCCTCTGCCGCACCGAGCACATGTTCCTCGGCGAGCGCCGCCAGTTCGTCGAGCGGCTGATCCTGGCCGACACGGACGTCGAGCGCGAGCAGGCCCTGGAGGCCCTGCTGCCGCTGCAGAAGACGGACTTCGTCGAGCTGTTCGAGGCCATGGACGGGCTGCCCGTCACGGTCCGCCTGCTCGACCCGCCGCTGCACGAGTTCCTGCCCGACATCACCGAGCTGTCGGTGCGCGTCGCCCTCGCCGAGTCCCGCAAGGAGCCGCACGAGAACGACCTGCGCCTGCTCCAGGCCGTGCACCGGCTGCACGAGCAGAACCCGATGCTGGGTCTGCGCGGTGTCCGCCTCGGCCTGGTCATCCCCGGCCTGTTCACCATGCAGGTCCGGGCGATCGCCGAGGCCGCGGCCCAGCGCGTCGACGCCAAGGGCGACCCGCGCGTCGAGATCATGATCCCGCTCGTCGGCACCGTCCAGGAGCTGGAGATCGTCCGCGAGGAGGCCGAGCAGGTCATCGCGGAGGTCGTCGCCCGCACCGGCGTCGAGCTGAAGCTCGCGCTCGGCACCATGATCGAGCTGCCGCGCGCCGCCGTGACCGCCGGTCAGATCGCCGAGGCCGCGGAGTTCTTCTCCTTCGGCACGAACGACCTGACGCAGACGGTCTGGGGCTTCTCCCGCGACGACGTGGAGGCCTCGTTCTTCACCGCGTACCTGGAGAAGGGCATCTTCGGCGTCAGCCCCTTCGAGACCATCGACAAGGACGGTGTCGGCGCGCTCGTGCGCAGCGCCGTCCAGGCCGGCCGCGCCACCCGCCCCGACATCAAGCTCGGTGTCTGCGGCGAGCACGGCGGCGACCCGGAGTCGGTGCACTTCTTCCACGAGGTCGGTCTCGACTACGTCTCCTGCTCGCCCTTCCGGATCCCGGTGGCGCGCCTGGAGGCCGGCCGTGCCGCGGCCGAGTCCAAGGGCAGCGACAGCCGCTGAGTCCTGCTGAACCGGGGGTCAGGAGCGGCGGTCGGGCCCTCCTGAACCCTGGTTCAGCAGCGGTGCCGGCCCCTCCTGAACCCCGGTTCAGCAGCGGTGCCGGCCCCTCCTGAACCCCGGTTCAGCAGCGGGATTCCACCGGAACCACCCGAACCACCGGGGCCGCCGCCGGTCACTTTCGACCCTCACCGACGGGCGGCGGCCCCGGGCACCAAAGAGAGACGGGGCGGACACCTTTGTGCGGAGGTGTCCGCCCCGTCGCATTTCACCCCGAACGCGGCCGCTCATTTTGCTTGATCGTCGATCAGATGTGAGTTCGTGTTCAATTTCGGCCGATTGAATTATTGGCCATTGAACTTTTCTGTTTCCTCGCCGCAAAGAACAGGTCGGGCGCGACCCCCGGATCCCCACCCGGAGGCCGCGCCCTTTACCGTTGTCGGGCAGGTGAGCCGCAACCTCGCCGACCGCCGCCGGACGTGCAAAGCCCCCCACGGTCTTCGCCACGTCACCTCGGTCCTGAAGGTTTCCTGTCCGACCCGCACAGCTTTTCGTTTCTCCCCCGATTGCCGCGATGCTTTTCAACTGTGGCTGAAACACCCTGGTAACGTGCTGTGATGCTGTGCATACTCGTCGTCGGGGGTGGTTGCGAGTGCACAGGTGGGGACGTCATGCTGCGGATTCATTTCACCGGAAACGACTTGGCGGGGGTGCGGACGGCCGCCCGGCCGGATGTTCTGTGGGAAACCATTCTCAGCTTTCACCGCTTAAGGGACCGGCGCGGATCCGTCGTCTACCGGGAATGGCGCTCGGACGCCCGGATGCGGCTCGGCGGTGAGACCCGTCTCCTCGCCGCGCTCGTTCCCAGCCGCGGCTATTTTCCCGACTTCCTGACGCCCGCCGAGGGCGTCCACGGCCTCGACGAGGGCCTCGGGGCGATCCGCGCGACCGACTCCGGCCGGCTCCGGAGCGAGCTCTCGCTGCTCGCCGCCGCCCGCTCCGGCGGGCGGACCGTGCCCCACTCGCTGCGCGCCCTCGCCGACGGCGGCGCGGAGCCCTTCGACCGGCTCGTGGGGGCCCTGCGCAGCTACCACCGGGCCGCGATCGAGCCGTACTGGCCGCACATCCGGGCCCGCGTCGAGGCCGACCGGGCGCGCCGCGGCCGGGCCCTCCTCGACGGCGGCGCCGACGAACTGCTCGCCTCGCTGCCGCCGATGCTGCGCTGGCGCGCGCCCGTCCTGGAGGCCGACTACCCGGTCGACCGGGACGTCCACCTCGACGGGCGGGGGCTGCTGCTCCAGCCCTCGTACTTCTGCCGGGGGACCCCGGTGGTGCTGCGCGACCCCGTGCTGCCGCCGGTCCTCGTCTACCCCGTCACCCACGGCGAGGCGCCGACCGTCCGCGCGCCGGGCGGCTCCTCGCTCGCCAAGCTGGTCGGCCAGACCCGCTCGGCGGTCCTGCACGCCATCGGGGACGGCGGGACGACGAGCGAGCTCGCGCGCCGCGCCGGGGTCTCGCTCGCCTCCGCGAGCCAGCACGCGGGCGTGCTCAGGGAGGCCGGGCTCATCGCGACCCTGCGCCACGGCAACGCGGTCCTGCACACGCTGACGCCGTTGGGCGCCGCCCTGCTCGGCGGCGCCCAGCGGACCGTGGACCTACGGACGGTGGAACTCCGATCGGTGGAACTGCGCCGTTACGCGCGGAACGGGCCGGTCACCTCGTAGGTGATGCCGCCCGAGGAGCTGCCCGTCGTGCCGCGCTGGCTGGAGAAGTACAGCCGCTTGCCGTCGGGGGAGAAGGCCGGTCCGGTGATCTCGGAGGAGGACTGGCCGGTGACCCGGAGGAACGGCGCCACGATGTCGTCGGGGGTGATGACGCAGATCTCCAGGTTGCCGCCGTCCTCCGCGACGAACAGGTCGCCGGAGGTCGTGCCGGTGATGTTGTCGACGCCGGTCAGCGGAGCGGTGCCGGAGACGAGCGAGTCGTCGTAGGCCAGCTCGTAGGTGCCGGCGACGAGGTCGACCTGCCAGACCCGGTTGTCGCCCTTGGACGTGAACCAGACGGTGTCGTTCGCGTAGTAGCAGCCCTCGCCGCCGTTGAACTTCTTCGCACCGGACACCTGGGTGCGGGTCGTGGTCGGCGAACCGTCCGGGTCCGGGACGTTCTGCCAGGTGAAGGAGCCGGAGCTGGCGGTTCCGGCGACCAGGACCTGGAGGGTGCCGGCGGAGAGGTTGCCCCAGGTGGTGGGGATGAAGCGGTAGAAGCAGCCGTTCGTCTCGTCCTCGGTCAGGTAGATCACCTTGCGGACCGGGTCGGCGGCGGCGGCCTCGTGCTTGAAGCGGCCCATCGCGTCACGGCGGTAGGCGGTGCCGCCCCACGGGTTCGACTCGTAGACGTAGCCGAGGGACACCTCCTCGCAGGAGAGCCAGGTGTTCCACGGGGTGGCGCCGCCCGCGCAGTTCTGCCGGGTGCCGGAGAGGATCCGGTACGCGCCGGTGATCGTGCCCGCCGAGTCGAACCTGACGGCGCTCGCGCCGCCGCTCGGGTTGATCTCCGAGTTCGACACGTAGATCCAGCCCGTGCCGTCGACGAAGCAGGCGCCGCCGTCGGGGGCGCTGTGCCAGGCGTACGAGGTGCCGGTCACGGTCTGACCGGACCTGGCGATCACCCGGCTGGTGAACCCGGCCGGCAGCTGGATGCCGTTGGCGTCCGCCGCGCCGAGCGCCCCGTACGGGCCCGCGCCGGGCTGGGCGGGCGCGGCGAAGGCCGCCCCGTGCCAGAGGCTGCCACCGAAGGCGGCGGCCGAGGTGCCGATGACCGCTCCACGCAGGAAACTGCGTCGCTCCACGTCTCACTCCTGAAGAGGGTGATGAACCGCCCCGCCATGCCGGTCGGCGACGGGGTCGCGCGCTTCCGGAACCTAGGAGTACGGAGTTGACGGTGCATCAACAAGCGATGAAGGGGAAGAGGCGGGTGCGGGGCGGGGGGCCGCGCCCGCCGGCCGCACCGGGGGAATGTCCCGCTCCCGGGACGTTCGGCACTGGGGGAGCGGGGCCCGGGCGGGGACACTGGAGGTATGCGCGCCACCCGGGACATCAGCGATCGTGACGACCTCGACGTGCTGCTGCGGCGCTTCTACGGCGCCGCCTTCGCCGATCCGCTGATCGGGCCCTTCTTCACCGAGATCGCCGGCACGGACCTGGAGGTCCATCTGCCGCGGATCACCGACTTCTGGGAGCGCGCCCTCTTCCGCACCGCCGAGTACGGGCGGGACGCCTTCGGGCCGCACGCCGCCCTCCACTCCGCGCGGCCCCTCACCGCCGCCCACTTCGGGCGCTGGGTGCAGCTCTGGCACGCCACCGTCGACGGCCTCCATCGGGGGCCGAGGGCCGAGCGGGCCAAGGCGCAGGGCGAGCGGATCGCCGTCGCGATGCTGCGCAGGCTCGCCGGGGCGGAGGCCGCGACCGGCGGCGGTGGCGGGACCGGGGACGCGACCGGTGGCGGTGGCCGGGGATTCGTACCGTTGGCGGCCCTCAGGCTGCGCTCCGCGGCCTGAGCGAAAAAGATCCTCGGGAGAGCGATGAGTTCCGGGCGGTCCGCCCGTCTTACCTCTTGAAAGCGCCGGAACGCACCGAGCACCCCGGCCGCCCGACGGAAGAGAGCACGCCATGGCCCCGCAGATGATCTTCGTGAACCTGCCCGTGAAGGACCTCGACGCCAGCAAGGCCTTCTACGAGAAGCTCGGCTACTCCATCAACCCGCAGTTCAGCGACGAGACCGCCGCCTGTGTGGTCATCAGCGACACGATCTTCGCGATGCTGCTCACCGAGGAGAAGTTCAAGAGCTTCACCGCCCCGGGCAAGGAGATCTCCGACGCCACGAAGGCCACCGAGGTGCTCATCACGCTGAGCGCCGAGAGCCGTGCGAAGGCCGACGAGCTGGCCGACGCCGCCCTCGCCGCCGGCGGCAGCCCGGCGAAGGAGCCGATGGACATGGGCTTCATGTACGGCCGTTCCTTCGCCGACCTGGACGGCCACCACTGGGAGGTCTTCTGGATGGACCCGGCGGCCGCCCAGGGCTGAGCCGGGCCCCACGGGCCCCGGGCCCGGCGTAGGCCCGGGTAGGCCCTGCACAGGCCCCGCGCAGGCCCCCGCGCAGGCCCCGCGTACGTCAGGCGGAGACCCCGCCGTCGATCACCAGGTCGGTGCCGACGGCGGAGCCCGCCGCGTCCGAGGCGAGGTACAGGACGGCCGCCGCGATCTCGGCGGCCGACGAGATCCGGCCCAGCGGCGACTCCTCCTTCATCCGGACCGCCCGCTCGGCCTCGGTCTCGCCGGGCCGCAGGGACATCGAGGAATCCGAGGCGCCCGGGCTGACCGCGTTGATGCGGACCCCGTCGGCGATGTGGTCCAGGGCCGCCGCCCGGGTGAGGGCCGAGACGGCCGCCTTCGAGACCTGGTAGCCGAAGACTCCGGGGATCCGGACGTGCGGGCCCAGGTTGGACGAGATGTTCACGATCGCCCCGCCGCCGTGCGCCCGCATGTGCGCCACCTCGGCCTGGAGGGCGTGCAGCACCCCCGTCACGTTGATGTCGAGCAGCGTCTGCCAGTCCTCCAGCGGGAAGTCGGCCGCGCTGTGGCCGCCCCGGAAGACCCCGGCGTTGTTCACTGCCACGTCGAGACCCCCGAAGAGCTCGACCGTGCGCCGGACCAGCTCCCGCGTGGACTCGGCGCCGGACACGTCGGCCGTGACCGCGGCCGCGGTGCCCCCGGCGGCCTCGATCAGGGCGACCGTCGCGTCGAGCGGCTCGGTGGTACGGCCGGCGACGACGACCTTCGCGCCCTCGGCGGCGAAGGCGAGCGCGATGGCCCGGCCGAGCCCGGAGCCGGCGCCGGTGACGAGGACGGTGCGGTCGGCGAAGCGTGCGGATGATGCGGACATGTGGGTCGACTCCCCTGTGAGTGCTGTGAGTGCTGTGAGTGCTGCGAGTGCTGTGGAGTTGTGGAGTTGTGCTACTTCGTGCGGATCGTGGTGGCCGCCAGGGCGGTGAACAGGACGGCCGCGGCCGCCAGTGACACCGCGTCGCCGCCGAGGGTGAGCAGGGCGGCGAAGAGCACGGTCGGGCCGAGCTCCATCGCCGTGTTCAGGACGCCGCCGGCGAGCCCCGCGCGGTGCGCAGGGACGCCCTCCGTGGCGAGGACGGCGGCGCCCGCGAAGGACAGGGCGCCACCGGCCGGCAGGAGCAGGAGGCCGGGCAGCAGCCCGTACGCGTACGGCACCGAGCCGTCGAAGCCGGTCGCGGCGAGCAGCCCCAGCCCGGCGGCGGCCGTGCCGAGCCCGGCTCCGGTCACCCGGCCGGGGCCGTACCGCCCGATCAGCGGCCCCGCGAGCCGGCCCGAGCCGAGCAGGGCGACCGCGAAGGGCACGAAGGCGGCGGAGGTGAGCAGCGCCGACCAGCCGCGCCCCTCCTGGAGGGCGAGGGACAGCAGGACGAAGACCGTGGCCGTCCCGGCCGCCGTGAGTCCGATCGCCGCGAGGCCCAGGCCCCGGCGCCCGTCGCGCAGGAAGTCCGGCGGCAGGAGCGGGTCGGCCGTCCGCCGCTCCACGGCCGCGAAGCCGGCGAGCAGCGCCAGCCCGGTGAGCAGCGGGACGAGGACCGGGGCCGAGCCCCAGGGGTGGGCGTCGGTGAGGACGAGCCCGAAGCTGGCGAGCGTGATCCCGGCGGTCGCGAGCAGCGCGCCCGGCAGGTCCAGGGCCCGGTCCGTACCGGGCGGGGTCGCGGGCAGCAGCCGGGGCGCGAGGAGCAGCGCGGCGAGGGTCACGGCGACCGGTACGGCGAAGGTGCCGCGCCAGGAGGCGGCGGCCGCGATCACTCCGGAGAGCAGGTTCCCGGCGGTCGCGCCGAGCACGGAGAGCCCGCCCCAGGTGGCCATCGCCCTGCCGTACGCGGCCGGTGCGGGGAACAGCGCCCGGAGCACGGCCATCGCGGCCGGGGCGACGAGCGCGGCGCCGACGCCCTGCCCGAAGCGGGCGGCGAGCAGCGCCTCGTACCCGGGGGCGAGCGGCGCGAGGGCGGAGGCGGTGCCGAAGACCAGGAGCCCGGCGGTGAGGGTCCGGCGTCCGCCGAACCGGTCCGCGAGCCGGCCGCCGAGCAGGAGCAGCCCGGCGAAGGTCAGCCCGTACGCGGCGCTCAGCAGGATCAGGTCGGCGCGGTCGAGCCGGAACTCGGCGCCGATGCGGGGGAGGGGGACGGCGAGGGCGGCGAGCGTGAAGATGAGCGTCATCTGGACGCCGCCGAGGAGGACGAAGCCGCCGCGGGTGCGGGGCCGGGTCCGGGTCCGGCGGGATCGGGGCAGGGGCAGGGGCCCGGGCCGGTCGTGGCCCGTCGTGCCGTCATGCCCCCGTGCTCTCGTCGCTTCCATGGCGCATCCCCCGAGTCGTCAGCTGTTTCGTCGTGCTGTACTTGACCGTTCATTCCAATATGGGCGCCGAAGAAAGGGCGCCCCTGCGGGCGCCCGCTCCTCAGTCCAGCAGTCCCAGTGCCTGCTCCGCCGCGTCCAGGACCCTGCCCGGATCCGTCGAGGCCTTGCCGACCACCCTGATGCCCTGGAGCAGGACGAGCAGCATCCTGGCCAGGGCGCGCGGATCCCGGTCCGCCGGGAGCTCGCCCCCGGCCCGGGCCCGGGTGAGCGCCCCGTACAGGAGCGTCTCGATCTGCTCCCAGCTGAGCTCGACCCGGCGGGCGACGGCCGTGTCGTGCGGGGCCAGCTCCGCCGCCGAGTTGGTGACGAAGCAGCCGTTCAGGCGTTGGCCCTCCGTCGCCGCCTGGGCGGCGAAGCGGCGGACGAGCGCGCGCACGGCCGGCAGGGCCGGGCCCGGCGCGGACAGCTCCTCGACCATCTTTGGGTCCCGGGTCTCCAGGTAGCGGTCCATCGCCTTCATGTACAGGTCGTGCTTGTTCCCGAAGGTCGCGTAGATGCTGGCGCGGCCGATCCCGAGGTGCTCCACGAGGTCCGACATCGTCGTCGCCTCGTAGCCGCGCGCCCAGAACAGGTCGAGAGCGGCCTGGAGCGCGGCGTCGGGATCGAATTCCTTGGTCCTGGCCACAGAGAGACCGTATGTCTTTCTGGAACGATCGGTCAAGTCGAAGGTGGTGGGCTACACGGTGCGGACGGGGTACACCGCGACCGTGACCCCGTCGTCGTCCAGGCAGCGGCCCGTCTCCAGGTCGAAGCGCTGCTTCAGGAGCGGCGAGGCCACGAACGGCCGCCCGTCCGCCGAACCGATCAGCCCCCGGGACAGCACCTGCGCCCCCGTGAACGGATCGCGGTTGTCGATCGCGTACGTCCGTCCCGACCGGTCCCGGAAGACCGCCGCCTGCCGGCCGTCCGGCAGCAGCGCCGCCACTCCCCGGCCCGGGGTCAGCCGGGACTCCTCGCAGACCGTCATCCAGGAGTCGGGGGAGGGGGAGAGTTCGAGCATCGTCGAAGTGAGCGTCGGCGAGGTGAGCGTCGTCATCGGGAGGTGACCCCTTCCAGGGTGAGGAACGTGAGATCCGGCTTGATCTGGTCGCGCTCCGGCGTGAACCGGACCGACGGGTCCGGCGCCTCCGGCGCGTTCACGAAGGAGACGAAGCGCCGCAGCCGGTCCGGGTCGTCCAGCGTCTGCGCCCACTCGTCCTGGTAGTCCGCGACGTGCGCCGCCATCAGCGCCTCCAGCTCGTCGCACAGCCCGAGCGAGTCGTGCACCACCACGTCCTTGAGGTGGTCGAGCCCGCCCTCCAGGCGCTCCAGCCAGGTCGACGTCCGCTCCAGGCGGTCCGCCGTCCGGATGTAGAACATCAGGAACCGGTCGATCAGGCGGACGAGTTCGGCGTCCGAGAGGTCCTGGGCGAGCAGGTCCGCGTGGCGCGGGGTCGCGCCGCCGTTCCCGCCGACGTACAGGTTCCAGCCGTTCGCCGTCGCGATGATCCCGAAGTCCTTCGACTGGGCCTCCGCGCACTCGCGGGCGCAGCCCGAGACCGCCGACTTGAGCTTGTGCGGGGCGCGCAGGCCCCGGTAGCGCAGCTCCAGCTGGATCGCCATCCTCACCGAGTCCTGCACGCCGTACCGGCACCAGGTCTGCCCGACGCAGGACTTCACGGTGCGCAGCGCCTTGCCGTACGCGTGCCCCGACTCGAAGCCCGCGTCGACCAGGCGCGTCCAGATCGAGGGGAGCTGGTCCACCCGGGCGCCGAACAGGTCGATCCGCTGACCGCCCGTGATCTTCGTGTAGAGGCCGAAGTCCCGGGCCACCTCGCCGATCACGATCAGCTTGTCCGGGGTGATCTCGCCGCCGGGGATGCGCGGGACGACCGAATACGAGCCGTTGCGCTGCATGTTGGCGAGGAAGTGGTCGTTGGTGTCCTGGAGGGAGGCCTGCTCGCCGTCGAGGATGTACCCGTTGTTGAGGCTCGCGAGGATCGAGCCGACCGTCGGCTTGCAGACCTCGCAGCCCTCCCCGCCCTTGGCCTCGTCCCGGCCGTGCGAGTCGAGCAGCGCGGCGAAGGAGGTGATCCGGAGCGCGCGGGCGATCTCGTACAGCTCGCTGCGGCTGTACGGGAAGCAGCGGCACAGTCCCTTGTCGGCGGCGGCCGGCAGCAGCTTCTCGATCGTCTTCACGCAACTGCCGCAGCCCGTACCGGCCTTGGTGCACTTCTTCACCTCGGCCAGCGAGGAGCACTGGCCGATCGCGTGCTTCGTGACGTTGTGGCAGGAGCAGATCACGGCGTCGTCCGGCAGCGCCGAGGGGCCGAGCGCGACCGGCGCGCCCGCGCCCGCCGGAAGCACCAACTGTTCGGGGGAGACGGGCGGTACGGAACCGGTGAGCGGGCGAAGGAGTCCGTACTGCTCGGCGTCGCCGACCAGGACGCCACCGAGCAGCACCCCGTCGCCGGAGATCACCAGCTTCTTGTAGACGCCCGAACGGGAGTCGGAGTAGACGACGTCGAGGCAGCCCTCGGCCGTGCCGTGCGCGTCGCCGAAGGAGGCCACGTCCACGCCGAGCAGCTTCAGCTTCGTCGACATGTCGGCGCCGGTGAAACCGTCCCCGGCCCCCGCCTCGTCGGCGATCGCCGCCGCCGCCGTCTGCGCCATCTCGTAGCCCGGCGCCACCAGGCCGTACACCCGGCCGTCCGAGGCCAGCGCGCACTCGCCGATCGCGAAGACCGCCGGGTCGGACGTCCGGCACAGCTCGTCGACCGCGATGCCGCCGCGCTCGCCGACGTCCAGGCCGCAGTCGCGGGCCAGCTGGTCCCGGGGGCGTACGCCCGCCGAGAACACCACCATGTCCGTGGCCAGTTCGGAGCCGTCCGAGAGCCTCATCCCCGTCACGGCGCCGTCCGCCGTCACGACCTCCTGCGTGCCCGTCCCCGTGTGGACGCTCAGGCCCATCCGCTCGATCGTGCGCAGCAGCGCGGCGCCGCCGCCCTCGTCGACCTGCACCGGCATCAGGCGCGGCGCGAACTCCACGACGTGGGTGTCGAGTCCGAGCCCCTTCAGCGCGCCCGCCGCCTCCAGGCCGAGCAGGCCGCCGCCGACGACCGCGCCCGTCGTGGCGGTCTTCGCGTACTCCTCGATCGCGAGCAGGTCCTCGATCGTGCGGTAGACGAAACAGCCGCGGGCGTCCTTGCCGGGGACGGGAGGCACGAAGGGGTACGAGCCGGTGGCGAGGACGAGCGAGTCGTACGCGAAGACCCGGCCGGAACGGGCGGTGACCGTACGGGCCTCGCGGTCCACCGACTCCGCCGGGTCGCCGACGTACAGTTCGATGGAGTGCTTCTCCAGGAAGCCGGCCTCGACCATCGACAGGTCGTCGGGCGTCTTTCCGGAGAAGTACGAGGTCAGCTGTACGCGGTCGTAGGCCGGGCGCGGCTCCTCGCAGAGGACCACGATCCGGGCCCGCTCGGTGACGCCACGGTCGGCGAGCGCCTCAAGGAACCGCTGGCCGACCATTCCGTGGCCGACCAGGACGATGGTGGGGGTGGTCATGAGGAGCCTCCGTCGTGGGTGAGCAGGTGCAGCAGGGGGGCCTCGTCGGGGAGGGCTTCGTCGCCCTCCCAGGCCCGGGCGAGCGCGCCGACCGCGGCCAGGTCGCCGAGGAGGACGCCCCCGACGAGCCGGTCACCGCGGACGACGACCTTGCGGTAGGCACTGCGTGTGGCATCGGTGAGCTGGACGACGTCGTCGCCCGGCCGCGCGGTGGCGTCGCCGAACGCGGCGAGATCGAGCGCCTGCGCCCCACCACCGAGGGTGAGCCGCGTGAGGGCCCGGGTGCCGGTGTAGCGGGGCCCGGCGTCCGACTGGAGCAGGTTCGCCAGGATGTCGGCCTGGTCCAGGGACGGGGCGGCCAGGCCGTAGACGTGGCCGGCGTGTTCCGCGCAGTCGCCGATCGCGTGGATGTGCGGGTCCGACGTGCGGAGTTCGTCGTCGATCACGATGCCGGTGCGGACGTCGAGACCCGCCTCGCGGGCCAGCGCCGTCCGGGGGCGGACCCCGCAGGCCAGGACCACGACCTGCGCGTCGAGGACGAAGCCGTCGGCGAGTTCGACCGCCGTCACCGCCCCATCCCGCTGCCGCAGGCCGCTCACCCGGCACTCCGTGTGCACCTCGACGCCGAGGGACTCCACGTGATCGCGCAGCAAGGACGAGGCGTGGGCGTCGAGTTGGCGTTCCATCAGCCGCTCGCCCTGCTGGGCCAGGACGACCTCCGCGCCCAGCGCCGCGAGCGCCCGCGCCGCCGAGACGCCGAGGAGCCCGCCTCCGATGACCACCGCCCGTACGCCGGGCCGGACGAGCGCGCGCAGCGCCAGACAGTCGTCGAGCGTACGGAACGGGTGGACGCCCTCCGGCAGTTCCGCCCCGCGCAGTCCGCGCAGCGGCGGCAGCACCGGGTTGGAGCCCGTGGCCAGGACCAGCCGGTCGTAGCCGACGAGCGAGCCGTCCGCGCACTCCACGGTCCGCGCCGCCCGGTCGATCCGCACCGCCCGCACCCCGAGCCGTACCGGCTCACGGGTCTCGGGCAGGGCGATCACCTCGGGGGCGTACCGCCCGGCGAGGACGTCCGCGAGCAGCACCCTGTTGTACGGGGCGTGCGGCTCCTCGCCGAGGAGGGTGACGGGCAGGCGCTGGGCGAGCCGGGCGCCCGCCGTTCCGCCCCCGACCACCACGATCCGTGTACTCATACCGGGAAGCGTGCGCGGCCGGTGTTACCCGGCGGGATCCCGGCTGTTTCCCGTACGGAACGCTGATCTCCGTCCCCGCTCCCCGGCGCTGTGAGGCCCGGCGCGGGTTAACCCGCCGTGAGGCTCGGCTCAAGCCCGGCTTAAGGATCCGGCGGACGGGGCCGAGCCGCGGATTCCCGTATACGGGCGGACCTAGGGTGCCGGATGTGACCACCGAGGCCAGTCGGCATCCCCTCTATGTGCAGCTCCTCAGCGAGTCGCCGCCTGTCGCCGTGCCGGTGCCGGTGCCGGTGCCGGTGCCGGTGCCCGCGCCTGGGCCCGCTCCCGTACCCGCGCTTCGGCTCGCCCCCGCTCGGCTGCGGACCGCGATCGTCGCCGGCGCCGGCGCGGTCGCCCTCCTCTGGGGGCTCCAGGCCCGGCCGTCCGCCCGCCTCGACGCCGTCTTCGCGACCGGCGCCCACCTCACCGGCCTCCTCGCCGGGTACGGCGTCCTCGTCCTGCTCCTGCTCATGGCCCGCCTCCCCGCCGTCGAGCACGGCGTCGGCGCCGACCGGCTCGCCCGCCGGCACTCCCTCGGCGGCCGGTACGTCCTCGGGCTCATCGGCGCCCATGCCGTCCTCGCGCTCTGCGGGTACGCCGTGCACACCCGTACCGACCTCGTCACCGCCACCGGGGACCTCCTCTCCTACGGGGCGATCGCCGCCGCCACCGCCGGCACCGCCCTCCTCGTCGCCGTCGGCGTCACCTCCGCCCGCGCCGTCCGGCGCCGCGTCCGGCACGAGACCTGGCGGGCCGTCCACCTGAGCGGGCTCCTCGCCGCCGCGCTCGGCTTCGTCCACCAGCTCGCCGGCCCCGACCTCGCCGGGAGCGTCCTCACCGTCTGGCTCTGGTCGATGGCCCACGCGACCGTCGGCGTCCTCCTCGTCTGGTACCGGATCGTCGTCCCCGTCCGCGCCGCCCTCCGGCACGAGCTGCGCGTCGCCGAGGTCCGCGACGAGGGCCCCGGCGTCGTCTCCGTCCTCGTCCAGGGCAGGGGAGTGGCCCGGCTGCACGCCGAACCCGGCCAGTTCTTCCGCTGGCGCTTCCTCCGGCGCGGGCTCTGGGCGACCGCCCTGCCGTTCTCCCTCTCCGCGCCCGTACGCGACGACACCCTGCGGATCACCGTCAAGGCGCTCGGCGACCACACCCGCCGCATCCGCCGCCTCCGCCCCGGGGTCCGGGTCCTCGCCTCCGGACCGTTCGGCGCGCTCACCGCCCACCGCCGCACCCGCCGCCAGGTCCTGCTGCTCGCGGGCGGCGTCGGCATCACCCCGCTGCGCGCCCTCTTCGAGACCCTGCCCGGAGGGCCCGGCGACCTCACCCTCCTCTACCGGGCCTCCGACGCGGGCGGCCTCGTCCTGCGCGAGGAGCTGGAGGCCATCGCCCGCGAGCGGCGAGCCGCCCTGCACTTCCTGCTCGGCCCCTCGGACGGCGCCTTCGACCCGCTCGCCCCCCGCGCGCTGCGCGACCTCGTGCCGGACCTCGCCGCCCACGACGTGTACCTGTGCGGCCCGCCCGCGATGGCCCGTGCCGCGACCGAGTCCCTGCTCCGGGCCGGGGTGCCCGCCTCCCGTATCCACAGCGAGGACTTCGACCATGCCTAGACACGGCGCCCCGCGCGTTCGCCGCGTTCCCCGAGTGTCCCGAGTGTCCCGCGTTCCCCGGGTCCCCACGGTCCGGCAGGCCCGCCGCCGTCTCGCCGCCGCGCTCCTCGGCACCGGCGCCCTCGCCGCGACCCTGCTCACGGCCGCCGTCGCCCCGGCCGCCCCGCCCGCACCCGACCGCGAACCCGGTCCCGCGACCGCCGCAACCTCAGACGTAGCTCAACGATCACGGGATTGATGGACGGGGCAACGATCGTCTCCCTAGGCTCTCGGCCATGCCCGAGATCACGCTGACCACCCTTGTCCTGCTCTGCCTCGCCGCGCTCGTGGCGGGGTGGATCGACGCCGTGGTCGGCGGCGGGGGACTGCTGCTGCTCCCGGCGCTCCTGCTCGGACTGCCCCACGTCTCGGGCGCGCACATCCTCGGCACCAACAAGGCCGTCGCGATCGTGGGCACCACCGGGGCCGCCGTCACCTACGTCCGCAAGGCCCCCGTCCAGGTCTGGACGGCGGTACGGATCGGGCTCGCCGCCCTCGTGGGCTCCATGGCCGGCGCCTTCTTCGCGGCCGGGATCAGCAACGACGTCCTGCGCCCGGTGATCATGGTGGTGCTCGTGGCCGTGGCGGCCTTCGTGATGCTGCGGCCCTCCTTCGGCGCGAAGGCCGAAGGGGAGGACCGGGCGCCGCTGACCCGGGCCCGGATCGTCACCGCGATCGTGGTCGTCGGCGGCGGCATCGGCTTCTACGACGGCCTGTTCGGGCCGGGCACGGGCACCTTCCTGGTCCTCGCGCTGACCGCGGTCCTCCACCTGGACCTGGTGACCGCCTCCGCCACCGCGAAGATCGTCAACGTCTGCACCAACGCGGGCGCGCTCGCCATGTTCGCCTACCAGGGCAGCGTGTACTGGCAGCTGGCCGCCGTCATGGCCGTCTTCAACCTCGCGGGCGGCATGATCGGGGCCAGGATGGCCCTGAGCAAGGGCGCCGAGTTCGTCCGCGGGGTCCTGCTCGTCGTGGTCTTCTCGCTGGTCGCGAAGCTCGCCTTCGACCAGTGGGCGTGAAGGCGGTGGGCGTGACCGCGGTGACCGTGACGCGGCCTACCGCACGCCGATGAGGTGGCCGAAGGCGACCACGTTCCCCTGGTAGCCGTTCTTCTTCGAGAAGCCGCCGCCGCAGGTGATCACCCGGATCTCCGCGCGGTCCGTCTCCCCGTACACCTTCTTGTCCGGGAACTCCTCGTTCGCGTACACCTCGACCGCGTCGACCGTGAAGACGGCGGTACGCCCGTCCTGCCGGTCCACCTCGATCCGGTGGCCCTTCTTCAGGGCGCCCAGCGTGTAGAAGACGGCCGGCCCCTGGGCGTTGTCGACGTGGCCCGCGACGACCGCCGTGCCCTTGGCCCCGGGCGTGATGCCGTCCCCGTACCAGCCGGCCAGGTTGCGGTCCCCGTCCGGCGGCACGCCGAGCGAGCCGTTCGCCGCCAGGCCGAGCCGCATCATCGGGGTGTCCACGTCGGTCTCGGGGATGCGGAGCCGTACGGGCTCCGAGGGCGGCAGCGGGTCGGCCGCGGCGTCGGTGTGCACGCTCGGCCCGGCCGCGAAGGCCTGGGCGGCCGACGGTACGGGCGGGGTGACGTCCTGCGAGCCGTTCTGGACGAGCCAGAGTCCGGCGCAGGCGGCCACGGCTATGCCCCAGCCCTTGGTCCTGTTGCTCACCTGGATTCCTCGCGTGCCTCGGTGCCGGTGGTGATGTAGCCCTGCCCCCGCCGGGCCGTATGCGGGCGCGCGGCGGGGGCAGGACGGGCGGTGGTCCTCAGTGCCCCTGCGCGCCGCTCGCCCGGCGGCGCAGGAGCAGGACACCGCCTACGGCAGCCGCGGCCAGCACCGCCGCGCCCGCCGTGACCTGGGCGGCGTCGGGGCCGACACTGCCCCCGACGCCGGTCTGGACATGGCCGCTCGGATTCCGGTGCTTGACGGTCAGGTCTCCCCGGGCCGTCTTCCCGTTGTCGCAGGCGACACTGATGCCGTACGTACCGGCCTTGACGTGTTCCGGTACCCGGAACTGGCCGACCACGACTTCCTTGTGCGTGCTCGGCTCCAGCTGGAACTCTCCGGCACCCAGCGAGTTCGCGTCGCCGACGCCGTGGCCGTGCTTGCCGCAGGCCAGGGTGTTGACGGTGACGGTCTCCCCCGGGGTGGCGGAGGACGGGTAGATCTCCAGCGAGTGGGAGCCGCGGTCGTTCTCGTTCTCGTTGTTGTTCTCGTTGTTGGCGTACGCCGCGGGGGCGGCGAACGCCCCGATCGCGGCGACCGTCAGCGCGGTACCGGTGAACAGGCGGGCAAGGGTGCGCATGGGGTCCTCCGGGGCGCGCGAGCGGTCATACCGGTCATGCCGGGGATCCTCCCGGGAGGGACTTCCCGGAACGGACCTTCTAAGACCGAGATAAGAGCCGCCCCGCGCCCCCCGCCTGCTGATGGGGCATCAGGATTGCGCCGTCCGGTGCGGTGTGTCGACTGGATTTCCGACGTTTACGCAGGTCAGGGCTGGTTACGTGGCGTCAGTTGACGGCTCGTGCCGAACGGGTGACGCGGCGTGTCGCCCCCGTGCCCTGCGGGGTCACCCGGCACCGGTAGGGCCCTTGGTCACCCGGCACCGCTCATGCCCTCGGTCACCCGGCGCCGGTCAGGCTGGTGATCGCCGCCAGGGCCCACTCCTGCGCCCCGACCGTCGCCCCCGCCGCGATCCCCGTCGCCACCGGCGCCAGCGCTCCCCGCAGGCCGGCGAGGGCGCGACGTACCCGGCCCTGCTCGGGAGCGTCCGTACGGGTGATCTCCGCCAGGACCTCCTGCGCCGCCGCCTCCGTGTCCTCGCGGTCCCGGTCGGCGAGGCCCATCTCCGGGAGCTGCCCGAGCAGCCCGGTCACCAGCTCGGCGAGCGCCTCGTAGCCGGGGGCGACCGTGCCGCCGTCGTTCCGCTGGTTCTGGGTGACCGTCTCGTTGTTCCACGCGAACTGGGCATGGGAGACGCCCGCGTTGAAGACGGGGCCGTCGTAGGTGTTGCCGCTGCCGTTGTCGTTGTCGTTCTGCGGGTCGCTCATGAGGGCTTACCGTCCCCTTCGGTCTGCTGCTGGACGACGTGGTCGTTGTTCCAGGCCAATTGGACATCGTGCACGGGGCCGTTGAAGACCGGGCCGTTGAAGACCTGGAGGATCTGCGGCGGCGGGGCCGGCTCCTTGCTCCGGACGACCGGCAGCGAGGTCCGCAGTTCGACCAGGTCGACGAGACCGTTGTGCCGGACGGCCTCCGCGCCGGTGCCGTTCACCGCGCACTCCACCAGCCGGCCGGCGGCCTTCTCGTCGAAGCTCGCGCCCGCCAGCGCGCAGTCGGTGAACGTGCCGCGCGTGACGTCCACGTAGGCGGAGCCCGTCCCGTACATGCCCAGGGCCTCCGAGCCGGTCACGGTGACGTTCCGCGCGACGAGCCGCCCGCCGCCGAGGGCGCCGAGCCCGCTGCTGCTCACCGCCACGACATGGCTGTCGGTGAGCTGGAGGTGGGCCTCGTCGGCGACGGCGAAGCCCACCGTGGTGCGCTCCGCCGTCACGTCCTTGAGCGTGACGCGCGACCGGCCGCCGTTCGCCACCGCCGCCGTGGCGATGTCGCGGAACACCGTGTCGCCGACGTGGGCCGTCGTGCCGCCGTTGCCCTGGACCTCCAGGCCGGCGGCGCAGCGCTCCACGTGGACGTGCGCGAACACGGCCTCGCCCTCGTCGAGGACGCGCAGCGCCGCGCTCGTCAGGTCCTCGATCCCGACGCGGGTGAAGCGGCCCCTGCCGCCCTCCGTGACGGCGATGCCGACGTTCCCTCCCGAGACGCGGCAGTCCCGCACCTCGGGCGCGCCGCCCGTGGTCGAGAACACCGAGACGTTGCGCGCGTCGACGACCCGGCAGTCCTCGAACGTCCCCAGGCCCGCGCTCTGCACGTTGACGCCGGTGTCGCGGCAGCCGGTGAGGACGCAGCCGCGCACCACCGGGTCGGCGCCGCTCGCCGTGCCGATCCCGTGCTGCGCGTCGGTGACGCGGGTGCGGTCCACGGAGCCCCGGGACTGCTCGATGAACATGATCCCCTCCGCGTGCGTGGCGGTGATCGCGCACTCCGTCACCGCGAGCTCCGCCCGGGTGTCCGCCATGAGGGCGGCCCGCCCGATGCGGGTCAGCTCGCAGCCGGCGATCTCGGCGTACGCGTCGCAGACGCGCAGTCCGTGGATCCGGCTGCCCTCGATCCGGCTGCCCCGGACCGTGACGCGGGCGCCTTCGATCGCGGCGATCGCGTTGTCGGCGGCGTCGGTGAAGCGGCACCGCTCGATCAGTCCGGCCGAGCCGGTGAAGACGGTGCGGCCGTACAGGACGACGCTGTCCCGCAGCGTGACGGAGGTGTGCGGCCGGGCGTGCACGGCGACGCCCTCGTGCGCCCGGATCTCCGTGCGGTCGAGCGTCAGCGTCCCCGCGTGGCAGCCGACGATGTCCATGCCGGCTCCGCGGCCGGCCAGGGTCAGGCCGTGGACGGAGACCGTGCCGAAGGCGTCGAGGACGGCGCCGCGCGGCCGGCTCACCAGGACGGAGCCCGGGCCCTCGGCCGCGGCGAGCCGGACCTCGCCCCGGACGGTGAGCGCCTCCTCGTAGTGGCCGGGCGCGATCTCGATCAGCGCCGCCCGGCCCCGTGCCTCCGCGGCGCGGAGCGCGGACGTGATGTCGCGGTGGGCGCGGCGGCCGCCCCGCGGCGAGACGAGGTATCGCGCGACCATCGTTCTTCCCGCCTCCTACAGCGCTTCCCGCTCCACCGACTCGTACGCCGAGTAGACCCTCTTCATCAGGTCCTCGTCCACCGCGAAGCCGACCGCGTCGATGCCCGAAACCGGTGCGATGCCACGGGAGTTCGTCACGAAGGCCGCGCGGTACGCGCCCAGGTCGGCGAGCGACACCGGCCGCCGCACCGAGCCGAGCAGCGGTTCGAGGAGGGCCATCGTGATCCCCGTCAGGCAGGGTGCCGACGGCCAGACCACCGAAGTGCCGTCCCAGAAGGCGATGTTGGTGACCGCTCCCTCGGCGATGTCGCCGGACGGGGAGGTCAGCAGGGCCTCGTCGTAGCCGTCGCGCCGGGCCGCCTCGCCGTGGTAGCTCTGGCCGAAGCCGCCCAGGTGCTTGATGTGCGCGGCGGGGCGCAGGTAGTCGACGCTCCGCAGGCGCTGCGGCGCCCCCGGCCCGTCCGGGGCGGGCTCGCGGACGACGACCACGAGGCGGACGCCGTCGTACACGTACACCCTGGCAGAGCAGTCCCGCAGTCCGGAGGCCTCCACGGCCCCGGTGAGCAGGGCGCGGACCCGGTCGCCGGGCAGCTCCTGCCCGAAGAGCTCGCGGGTGGAGCGGTCGAGCCGTTCGAGGTGGAGGCCGAGTCCCTTCACGCGCCCGTCCCGCACCTGCATCGCCGTGAAGTGGCCGAAGCCGCTCATGAGGGTCGTGAGGAGCCCGGGGTCGGTCGCCGGGGCGCCGTCGATCTCGACGTGCGGGGGAGCGGTGGGGGGTACGGGCGGAGTCGTCATGCCTTCACCGTACGGCCCGGAAATGGTCCTGGGAAAAGTCCCCGGGATCGGCGCTTGACCTCAACCAAACTTGAGGTACCACGATCATCGACATGGACATCACGAACTCCACCTCGCCCGTCACCGCGCCCAACTCTTCCGCCTCGCCGGAGGGTTCCGCCGCCGCCCCGCTGGCCCTCGCCCTGATCGTTGCCAGTGACCGCGAAGGCCGCTTCGCCCCCGTCGTCGCCGACTGGTTCCGCTCCCGGCTCGCCGAGCGCGAGGACTTCGCCGTGACGGTCGTCGACCTCGCCGAGGTCGACCTCCCCACCGCCCTCTCCCACGACCCGTCCCCGGCCGTCCGCGCCGAACTCGCCAAGGTCTCCCCGGCGCTGGCCGCCGCCGACGCCTTCGTCGTCCTCACCCCCGAGTACAACCACTCCTTCCCCGCGTCCCTCAAGAACCTCATCGACCGGCACTACACCGAGTGGCAGGCCAAGCCCGTCGGCTTCGTCTCCTACGGCGGCATCTCCGGCGGCCTGCGGGCCGTCGAGCAACTCCGCCAGGTCTTCGCCGAGATGCACGCCGTCACCGTCCGCGACACCGTCTCCTTCCACTCCGCCTGGGGCCACTTCGACGAGGAGGGGCGGCACAAGGACCCGGCCGGCGCCGAGGGCGCGGCGAAGGTGCTCCTCGACCAGCTCGCCTGGTGGGCCCTCGCCCTCAAGGAAGCCAAGTACCTCCGCCCGTACGCCGCGTGAGGACCCGTCACCATGCTGCTGCGACTCCTGGCTCCCCGCCTCAGGCCCTACCGGGCCCTCCTCGCCCTCCTCGTCCTCCTCCAGCTCGTCCAGTCCCTCGCCTCGCTCGCCCTGCCCACCCTCAACGCCGGAGTCATCGACGAGGGCGTCCTCCGCGGGGACACCGACCGTGTCCTCGGCGGGGGTGCCGCGATGCTCGGCGTCACCCTCCTCCAGGCCGCGGCGGCCGCCGCCGCCACCTACACCGGCGCCAGGATCGCCATGGGCGTCGCCCGCGACCTGCGCTCCGAGGTCTTCCGCCGCGTCCAGGACTTCTCCGCCCGGGAGCGGGGCCGCTTCGGCACCGCCTCCCTCATCACCCGTACCACCAACGACGTCCAGCAGGTCCAGACGTTCACCGTCCTCGTCCTCACGATGCTGGTCGCCGCGCCCCTGCTCTGCGTCGGCGGACTCGCCATGGCCCTGCGCCAGGACGTGCCGCTCGCCCTCGTCCTGCTCCTCTTCGTGCCCGTCATGACCGGGGCCGTCGGCACCGTCGTCCTGCGGATGCGGCCCCTCTTCCGCGGCATGCAGGAACGCGTCGACCGGGTCAACCGCGTGCTGCGCGAGCAGATCACCGGCGTCCGCGTGGTCCGGGCCTTCGTCCGGGACACCCACGAGCGGGAACGGTTCGGCGCCGCCAACGACGAACTCCTCACCGTCGGCCTCCGGGCCGGCCGGCTCCAGGCCCTCATGTTCCCGACCGTGCTCATCGTCTGGCAGCTGACGACCGTCGCCCTCGTGTACGTCGGCGCCCACCGCATCGACAGCGGCGCCCTCCAGCCCGGCGGGCTCGTCGCCTTCCTCGGCTACCTGCTCCAGACCTCCATGTCCGTGATGATGGTCCTCTTCCTCCTGATGCACATGCCGCGCGCCGAGGTCGGCGCCGAGCGCATCCGCGAGGTCCTCGACACCCCGCTCTCCGTCACCCCGCCCGCCCACCCCGTCCGGGCCCTCAAGGGCCCCGGGCACCTCGACCTCACGGGCGTCGGATTCCGCTACCCCGGCGCCGAGGAGTCCGTCCTCAAGGACGTCGACCTCGTCGCCCGCCCCGGCCGGACCACCGCGATCATCGGCGCCACCGGCAGCGGCAAGTCGACGCTCCTCGGGCTCGTGCCCCGGCTCTTCGACGCCACCGGCGGCGAGGTCCTCGTCGACGGCGTCGACGTCCGCGAGCTCGACCCCGCCCTGATGGCGCGGACGGTGGGCCTGGTCTCCCAGAAGCCCTACCTCTTCTCCGGGACGGTGGCGACGAACCTGCGGTACGGGAAGCCCGACGCGACCGACGAGGAGCTCTGGCACGCCCTGGAGACCGCCCAGGCCGCCGACTTCGTCCGGGCCCTCGACGACGGCCTCGACGCCCCGGTCGCCCAGGGCGGCGGCAACCTCTCCGGCGGCCAGCGGCAGCGGCTCGCCATCGCCCGGGTCCTCGTCGCCCGCCCCCGCCTCTACCTCTTCGACGACTCCTTCTCCGCCCTCGACGCCCGCACCGACGCCCGGCTGCGCGAAGCGCTCCGGCGGGAGACGGCCGACGCCACCGTGGTGATCGTCGCCCAGCGGGTCTCCACCATCCGGCACGCCGACCGGATCGTCGTCCTCGACCGGGGCCGGACCGTCGGCACCGGCACCCACGAGTCCCTCATGCGGGACAGCGCCACCTACCGGGAGATCGTCCTCTCCCAGCTCACCGAGGAGGAAGCCGCATGAGTACGACCACGGCGACCCGCACCGCGACCGACGCCCGTACCGCCCCCGCCCGCAGCGGCCCCCCGCCCCAACAGCGCACCCCCGGCCCCGGCCTCCCCACCCCCGCCCTCGAACGCTCCCTGGCCTTCCGCGCCTCCGGCCTCCGCCTCCTGCGCACCCTCGCCCCCGACCGGGCCTTACTCCTCGCCGTCCTCGCCGTCGGCGCCACGGCCGTCGCCCTCGGCGTCCTCAGCCCCCTCCTCCTCGGCCGCGCCACCGACCTCGTCGTCACCGGCGCCACCGGCCCGGCCGGGGTCGACTTCGCCGCCGTCGGCCGGATCCTCGCCGTCTCCGTCGCGGTCGTCGCCGGCTCGTCCCTCTTCACCTGGTTCCAGCTGCGGATCGCCACCACCGTCGTCCAGCGGGCCGGCCGGCGGCTCCGCGAGCAGGCCCAGCACAAGCTGGCGCGGCTGCCCCTCACGTCCTTCGACCGGCAGCAGCGCGGCGAGGTCCTCTCCCGCACCACGAACGACATCGACAACATCACCCAGACCCTCCAGCAGGCCTTCAGCCAGATGGTCCGCGCCCTGCTCAGCCTCGTCGGCGTCCTCGCGATGATGTTCTGGATCTCCCCGGTCCTCGCCCTCGTCGCCCTCGCCACCGTGCCCGTCTCGGTCGTCGTCGCCGCGTTCGTCGGACGGCGCGCCCAGCCGCAGTTCGTCAAGCAGTGGGCGGTCACCGGCCGCCTCGGCAGCCACGTCGAGGAGATGATCACCGGCCACACCGAGGTCGTCGCCTTCGGCCGCCGCGCCGAGGCCGTGCACCGCTTCGACGAGCTCGGCGAGGAGCTGTACCGGGCGAGCTTCCGCGCCCAGTTCGTGTCCGGCTTCATCCAGCCCGCGCTGACCTTCGTCGGCAACCTCAACTACGTCGTCCTCGCCGTCGTCGGCGGCCTGCGGGTGGCGAGCGGCACCCTGACCGTCGGCGACGTCCAGGCCTTCATCCAGTACTCGTACGACTTCAACGGCCCGATCAACCAGGTCGCCGCCATGGCCAACCTCCTCCAGTCCGGAGTGGCCTCCGCCGAGCGGGTCTTCGACCTCCTCGACGCCGAGGAGGAGGCCGGGGACCCGGCGGAGCCGCAGCGTCCCGCGCAGGTCAGGGGCCGGGTCTCCTTCGAGAAGGTCGCCTTCCGCTACGAGCCCGACAAGCCGCTCGTCGAAGACCTGTCGCTCACCGTGGAGCCCGGCCGGACGGTCGCGATCGTCGGTCCGACGGGCGCCGGCAAGACGACCCTCGTGAACCTGCTCATGCGGTTCTACGAGGTGACGGACGGCCGGATCACGCTGGACGGGACGGACATCGCGACGATGTCCCGCGAGGACCTGCGCAAGGACATCGGCATGGTCCTCCAGGACACCTGGCTCTTCGGCGGCACCATCGCCGACAACATCGCCTACGGGCTGCCCGGCGAGGTCTCCCGCGAGCGGATCGTCGAGGCCGCGCGGGCCGCGCACGCCGACCGCTTCATCCGGACCCTCCCCGACGGGTACGACACCGTCCTCGACGAGGACGGGGGAGGCCTCAGCGCCGGCGAGAAGCAGCTCGTCACCCTCGCGAGGGCGTTCCTGTCCGACCCGGTGATCCTCGTCCTCGACGAGGCCACCAGCTCCGTGGACACCCGCACCGAACTCCTCGTCCAGCAGGCCATGTCGTCCCTCCGCGCGGGCCGCACCAGCTTCGTCGTCGCCCACCGGCTCTCCACGATCCGGGACGCCGACACGATCCTGGTGATGGAGAGCGGCTCGATCGCCGAGCAGGGCACCCACGAGGAGCTCCTCGCGGCGGGCGGCGCGTACGCCCGCCTGTACGAAGCCCAGTTCGCTGCGGCGTGAAGCGTCAGTACGGTGAGGGCGTGACCACTCTCGCCCTCACCGTCCTCACGACCACCGACAGCCACGACAAGGCCGAGACGCTCGCGCGCGGCGCCGTCGAGGCCCGGCTCGCCGCCTGCGCCCAGGTCTCCGGGCCCGTCACCTCCGTCTACCACTGGCAGCGGGCGATCGAGACCGCCGAGGAGTGGCAGGTCGCCTTCAAGACCACCGAGGCCCGCTACGAGGCCCTGGAGGCCCACCTCCTCGCCGCCCACGACTACGAGACCCCGGAGATCGTCGCCACCCCCATCGTCCGGGCCTCCTCCGCCTACCTGGCCTGGATCGGCAGGGAGGTGGCGCACCCGTGACCGGGCCGTCGGTCCTCCCCTTCTTCGTCTACGGGACGCTGCGCCCCGGCGCGTACAACCACGACCGGCTCCTCCTCGGCCGGACGACCGCGGAGGACGAGGCCCGGCTCCCGGGCGCCCTCCTCCACGACGGCCCCGGCTACCCGTACGCGGTGCCGGGCGACGGCACCGTCACCGGCACGCTCGTGACGGCGGCGCCCGACGCGTACGGCGAACTGCTCGGCGCGCTCGACCGGATGGAGCGCGACGCCGGGTACGAGCGGACCGCCGTCGAGACGGTCAGGCTCCGCGACGGGGAAACGCTCCGGGCCTGGACGTACGTCGCGGCCCCGGCCACGGAGCTCGGCCCGCTCATCCCCACCGGCGACTGGTTCAGGCGTCCCGTTCCAGACGGACCGCGCACACCTTGAACTCGGGCATCCGGGAGACCGGGTCGAGCGCCGGGTTCACCAGCGTGTTCGCCCGGCCCTCGCCCGCCCAGTGGAACGGCATGAAGACGGTGTCCGGCCGGATCGCCGTCGTGATCCGCGCCGGCGCGACGGCCCGGCCGCGCCGCGAGACCACCGCGAGCCGCTCGCCCTCGGCCACCCCGAGCCGCTCGGCGAGCCGCGGGTGGAGCTCCACGAACGGCCCGGGCGCCGCCGCGTTCAGCTCCGCCACCCGCCGGGTCTGCGCCCCCGACTGGTACTGGGACACGACCCGGCCCGTGGTGAGGACGACCGGGTACTCGGCGTCCGTCTCCTCCGCCGCCGGCCGGTGCACCACCGGCACGAACCGGGCCCGCCCGTCGGGCGTCGCGAACCGGTCAAGGAAGAGCCGGGGCGTCCCCGCGTGCCCGTCGTCGGGGCAGGGCCAGAAGACGCCCTGCTCGTCCTCGATGCGGCGGTAGCTGATGCCCGCGTAGTCGGCGGGGCCGCCCGCGGAGGCGCGCCGCAGCTCGTCGAAGACCTCCTCGGGGTCGGCGGAGAAACCCTTCTCCCAGCCGAGCAGCCCGGCGAGCCCGTGCAGCACCTCCAGGTCGCTGCGGACCCCGGCGGGCGGGGTGAGGGCGCGCCGCCGCAGCAGCACCCGCCCCTCCAGGTTCGTCATCGTCCCGGTCTCCTCGGCCCACTGCGTCACGGGCAGGACGACATCGGCGAGCGCGGCGGTCTCGGAGAGCACGACATCGGCGACGGCGAGGAAGTCGAGCGAGCGCAGCCGCCCCTCGACGTGCGCGGCGCGCGGCGCGGACACCACCGGGTTGGAGCCCATGAGGAGCAGGGCCTTCACGTCGCCGCCGAGCGCGTCGAGGAGCTCGTACGCGCTCCGCCCGGGCCCCGGCAGCGCGTCCGGGTCCACGCCCCACACCCCGGCGACGTGCGCGCGGGCCGCCGGGTCGTCGAGCTTGCGGTAGCCGGGCAGCTGGTCGGCCTTCTGGCCGTGCTCGCGGCCGCCCTGGCCGTTGCCCTGGCCGGTGAGGCAGCCGTAGCCGCTCAGCGGGCGCCCCGCCTTTCCGGTGGCGAGGCAGAGGTTGATCCA
Organism: Streptomyces sp. NPDC056169; assembly: GCF_042268445.1. Lineage (NCBI taxonomy): Bacteria > Bacillati > Actinomycetota > Actinomycetes > Kitasatosporales > Streptomycetaceae > Streptomyces > Streptomyces sp. NPDC056169. The sequence continues at coordinate 241,887 of NZ_JBHJUO010000013.1, forward strand.
GGCGCCGACTGTGTCGGTCCCCTTGGACTGCTGCTCGGGGCCGCGCGCGGTCAGCACCATGCCGCTGCCGGCGTCGCAGAACAGCGCGACCGCCTCGCGGAGCTCCGGCACGGAGACCCCGGTGATCCGCTCGACCTGCTCGGGCCAGTGGGACATGGCCCCGGCGCGGGCCGCCGCCCAGCCGTCGGTGCGCGCGGCGACGAACTCCTCGTCCACCCGGCCCTCGGCCACCACGAGATGGAGCATGCCGAGGGCGAGCGCGAGATCGGTGCCGGGGCGCGGTGCGAGATGGAGGTCGGCCTGCTCGGCGGTGCGGGTGCGGCGGGGATCGACGACGATCAGCTTGCCGCCGTTCTCCTTCAGCTCGGTGAGGTAGCGCAGGGCGGGCGGCATGGTCTCGGCGAGGTTGGAGCCGACGAGGATCACGCAGCCCGTCTTCGGGATGTCCTCCAGGGGGAAGGGGAGTCCCCGGTCGAGGCCGAAGGCCCTGCCGTGCGCGGCGGCGGCGGACGACATGCAGAAGCGTCCGTTGTAGTCGATCTGCGAGGTGCCGAGCACGAGCCGGGCGAACTTCCCCAGCGTGTACGCCTTCTCGTTGGTGAGCCCGCCGCCGCCGAAGACCCCCACGGCATCGGCACCGTGGTCGACGCGGGTCCGGCGCAGTCCGTCGGCGACGGCGGCGAGCGCCTCCTCCCAGGTCGCGGGCGTCAGATCCCCCGTGTCAGGGCATCGGACCAGGGGCTCGGTGAGCCGGACCCGGGAGGAGAGCACGGAGGGGGCGGTGCGGCCCTTGCCGCACAGGGCGCCCCGGTTGACGGGGAAATCGGTCCGGTCGACCACCTCGGCGGGCAGCTCGGGGGTGCCGGTGGGGCGGAGCGACATGCCGCACTGCAGGGCGCAGTAGGGGCAGTGGGTCGGCACGGCGGTGGCGTCGGACATGCCGCCAGCGTGGGTCAGGCGTGTTACGCGGGGCGGCGCCGCGTATTACGGGCGGGGTGCCATGGCCTCAGTGCCGTGCCCTGCGGAAGGTGAGGCGGGCGCCTTCGTGGGGGCGGGTGCCTTCTCCGGGGCGGGTGCCTTCTCCGGGGCGAGGGCCTCCGCGGGGGAGGCGAGGGCCTCCGCGACACCCGGCTCCTTCGGCCCGAGGAAGTGCGGATCGGGGCGCAGGCCCGCGTCCAGGGCGGCCTTGGCGGCCGCGAACAGCTCGCGGGTGGTGCCGTAGTACCAGGTGCGGTCGCGGGGTTCGGCGACCCCGACCCCGTACGCGTCGACGCCCGCCGCCCCGCACAGCGCGACGGCCCGCTTGATGTGGAAGTCCTGGGTGACGAGGACGGCCCGGTCGACGCCGAAGACCTTCTTGGCCCGGACGCAGGAGTCCCAGGTGTCGAAGCCCGCGTAGTCGCTGACGATCCGGCCCTCGGGGACCCCGCGCTCGGTGAGGTAGGCGCGCATGGCGCTGGGCTCGTCGTACGCGGTCCTGCTGTTGTCGCCGGTGACGAGCAGGACCCGGACCTTGCCCGCGCGGTACAGCTCGGCGGCCGTGTCGAGCCGGTGCGCGAGGTACGGGGTGGGGCGCCCGTTCCACAGCCCGGCGCCGAAGACGACGGCGACGTCCCGGGCGGGCACGTCGGCGGTGGTACGGAGCCGGGGTTCGGCGACCGTGTGCATCCAGGTCGCCGGGGCGAGCGCGAGGACCGCGCCGAGCATGACGGCCTGGACGGTGCGGCGGCGGGCCCGCGGGGTGCGGGGCCACCGGATCGGCCGTGCCGGCATGCGGGTACCTCCGTGGATCGGGGTCGTGGTGATCGCTCTGTCACCCCGTCCGACGCGCATCGGGCGCCTTCGGTTCGCCCGCCCCTCGAACTGTTCCGTACAGCACACCCGCGAGCCCGAGACCGATGACCATGCCGAGGATCTGGGCGGCGGCGTAGGACGGCACGGAGCCGGGGGCGATCCCGGTGAAGGAGTCGGAGAAGGCGCGGCCGAGGGTGGCCGCCGGATTGGCGAAGGAGCCGGAGGAGGTGAACCAGATCGCCGCGCCGATGTACCCGGCGACCGCGACCGGGGCGAGGCCGGGGCGGCCGATGCGGCGGAGCCCCTGCACGACGAGGACGAGCCCGGCGGTGGCGACGGCCTCGCCGAGGAGGAGATGGAGCGCGGAGCGGGGCTCGGTGGCCCAGCTGCCGGGCGCCCGCCCGAACATGGCCTCGGCGAGCAGGGCGCCGGTGACCGCGCCCGCGATCTGGGCGGCGATGTAGGCGAGGACCTCCCGTCCGCCGTGCTCGGGGCGCCGGGACCACCACTCCGACAGGGTCACGACGGGGTTGAAGTGGGCGCCGGAGAGCGGACCGATGAGCGCGATGAGCAGGCCGAGTCCGACGGCGGAGGCGGCGGCGTTGGCGAGCAGCCGGACGCCGATGTCCTGACTGAGGGAGTCGGCGCGGATGCCGGAGCCGACGATGACGGCGACGAGGGCGGCGGTGCCGATGAACTCGGCGGCGGTGCGGCGGCGGAGAGAGGGCGGGGACATTCTCATGGCGGAAAAGATATTCCGTGATTCGGAATCAAAATAGAGGGGCGGGGTAGATGGTCGGGCCCGTACCATCCGGGCCGTGAAGATCGAAAACGTTGACATTCGCCGTGCGGCCGATTCCGATGCCGCCGCGGTGGCCGATGTGTGGCTCCGCTCCTACACGGCGGCGCTCCCGAGCGTGCGCCGCGCGCACACCGACGACGAGGTCCGGTACTGGCTCCGGGAGATCGTCGTACCGAACCAGGAGACCTGGGTGGCGACGGTCGACGGCTCGGTCGTCGCCATGATGGTGCTGGACGACGAGGAGCTGGATCAGCTGTACATCGATACGCCGTGGCGCGGCCAGGGCATCGGCGACCGACTCGTGGAGGTGGCCAAGCGGAGCCGCCCGACCGGGCTGGCGCTGTGGACGTTCCAGGTCAACGCCCCGGCGGGCCGCTTCTACGAGCGGCACGGCTTCGTCGAGGCCGAGCGCACCGACGGCGCCCGCAACGAAGAGCGCGAGCCGGACGTCCGGTACGTGTGGAGCCCGGACCCCGCGGTCCGCCCGTGATCATCGATGCCGTCCTCGGGGACGCCGTCCGCAACAACGCCGAGTGGTGCCAGGCCATGTGCCGCGCCCACGGACACCCCGGCACCTTCGGGACCCGCGCCTGGACGAACGACCGCCGCACCCCGCTCTACTACCCGGACGCGGTCACCCTGTCCGAGGACGCGACCGCCGAGGACGTCCTGGCCGGCATCGACCGGACCACCCCCGGCGCCTCCGTCAAGGACAGCTTCGCCCGGCTCGACCTGGCCGCCGAGGGCTTCCGGCTCCTCTTCGAGGCCGGCTGGATCCACCGTCCGGCAGGCCTTCCCGTGCAGCCCGTCACCGGGGACTGGCGCCCGGTCCGCACCCCGGAGGAGCTCGCCGCCTGGGCCCTCGCCTGGAGCGGCGACGACGCCGACGACGCGGCGCTCTTCCGCCCCGAACTCCTCGCCGACCCGGCGACGACGATCGTCGCGGGATACGCCGCCGACGGCCGGATCCTCGGCGGCGCGGTCCTCAGCGCGAGCCCCGGCGTCACCGGCGTCTCCAACCTCTTCGCCACGGGGGACACCGACCCGTCCCACACCTGGGCGGGCGCCCTCGCCTCCGCCCCGGACGACCGCCCCGTCGTCGGCTACGAGTCCGGCGACGACCTGCCCCCCGCCCTCGCGGCCGGCTTCGAGGAGATCGGCCCGCTGCGGGTCTGGCTGGGCGCCTGACACCGGCCGGGCCGCCCCCGTGAGGTCGCGGCAAACAGTCGTGACCCCCGCGCAACGGGCAGGCAACCTGGCGCCCTCAGGATCGGTGCATGACGGAGCCGGACAGCACGTTCGACAGCGCCGCCGAGCTGCTCGGGAGGATCACCGAGCAGCTCGGGACCCAGCTCGGCCGCGTGCATCCGTACGGCCGTCGGCCACGGAAGTACGACGAGGAGGCACGCACACCGATGAACGCACCCACCCCCGTCGCACCCACCCCCGCCCCGCAGGCGCCCGCCGCGCCCACCCTCGTCGCCGTCGGGCACGGCAGTCGCGACCCCCGCGCCCGGGCCGCCCTGAGCCGCCTCCTCGACCGGGTCCGCGAGCTGCGCCCCGGGCTCGACGTGCGCCTCGCCCACATCGAGCTGAACGCACCCCTCCTCGACGACACCCTCGCCGGACTCGCCGCCGAGGGCCGGGACGCCGTACTCGTACCCCTCCTCTTCGCCCCCGGCCACCACGTCACCCACGACCTCCCCGCCGCCCTCGCCGCCGCACCCGGCCTCCGGGCCCGGGTCGCCGAGCCGCTCGGCGCGCACCCCCTCCTCGTCGAGGCCCTCGCCGACCGGCTCGCCGAGGCCGGCTGGAGCCCCGGGGACGGCGCCTCCCGCGCCACCGGTGTCGTCCTCGCCTCCGCCGGCTCCCGCGACCCCCGGTCCGGCGCCGAGATCCGCCGGATCGCCGCCCTCCTCGGCGAGCGCCTCGGCGGCGTGCCCGTCCTCCCCGCGTACGCCTCCGCCGCCGCGCCCACCGTCCCCGAGGCCGTCCGCGCCCTCGCCTCCCGGGGCCGCCACCGGGTCGCCGTCGCCTCCTGCTTCACCGCCCCCGGCCTCTTCGCGACCCGCGCCGCCGCCCACGCCCCCTGGATCGCCGCCGCCCCGCTCGGTGCCCACCCGGCCCTCGCCCGCCTCGTCCTCCTGCGCTACGACCACGCCCGCGCCCGCGCGGGCGTCACCACCACCCGCGCGCGGGAACTCGCCGCCTTCTGAGCTCTTCTGTCGGTCCCTCCGGTTACCTTCGGGGCATGGACGGCATCGAAGGCATGGCAGGCAACGCAGGCATCGGCGACACCACCGGCATCACCGGCACCACCGACACGCCCGGCTACGACTCCGCCGCGACCGAGCGCTGGGCCGCCGAACCCGACAAGCGCCCCGGCCGCACCGCCTTCCAGCGCGACCGCGCCCGCGTACTGCACTCCGCCGCCCTGCGCAGGCTCGCCGGCAAGACCCAGGTCGTCACCCCCGGCACCCGCAGCCACGCCTGGGACGCCAGCCCCCGCACCCGGCTCACCCACTCCCTGGAGTGCGCCCAGGTCGGCCGCGAGCTCGGCGCCGCCCTCGGCTGCGACCCCGACCTCGTCGAGGCCGCCTGCCTCTCCCACGACATGGGCCACCCGCCCTTCGGGCACAACGGCGAGCAGGCGCTCAACGACGTCGCCAAGGACTGCGGCGGCTTCGAGGGCAACGCCCAGTCGCTCCGCCTCCTCACCCGCATCGAGCCCAAGCGCTTCGTGAAGGACGGGGACGGCGAGCTCGTCAGCGTCGGGCTCAACCTCACCCGGGCCGCCCTCGACGCCGCCACCAAGTACCCCTGGCCGCGCGGCGGCCACCCCGACGACCCGGGCTCGCCCAAGTTCGGCGTGTACGAGGACGACCTCCCCGTCTTCGCCTGGATCCGCGAGGGCGCCCCCGCCCACCGCAAGTGCTTCGAGGCCCAGGTCATGGACTGGTCCGACGACGTCGCCTACTCCGTCCACGACTTCGAGGACGGCCTGCACGCCGGCCACATCGACCCCAACATGCTCCTCGCCGAACCCGAGCGCGCCGACATCTGGACCGTCGCCATCGGCCGCTACGTCCCCGAGGACACCGACCCGCAGGAGCTCGCCGACGCCCTCGACCGGCTCGTCGACCAGGAGTGGTGGCCGCACGGCTACGACGGCTCGGCCGTCGCCCAGGCCCGCCTCAAGGACGCCACCAGCCAGCTCATCGGCCGCCTCTGCCTCGCCGCCGAAGGCGCCACCCGCCAGGCATGGGGGTCCGGCCGCCTCACCCGGTACGGCGCCGAGCTCGTCGTCCCCCGCGAGGCGCGCAACGAATGCGCCGTCCTCAAGGCCGTCGCCGACCGGTACGTGATGCAGCGCGCCGAACAGGAGGTGCTCCGCGCCGACCAGCGCGTCGTCGTCGCCGAACTCGCCGAGGCCCTCGTCGTCCGCGCCCCCGACGGCCTCGAACCCCAGTTCCGGGCCGCCTTCGACGCGGCGCGCGACGACCGGGCCCGCAAGCGCGTCATCGTCGACCAGATCGCCTCCCTCACCGACGCCTCCGCCCGCGCCCTCCACACCCGCCTCCGCCCCCACCACAGCTGAGACGAGCCGGGGTCGGCCCTCTTCCGTCACCCCGCCGGTTGCGGGACGCTCGCATGCACGCCCCGAGGCGGTACGGCCCGACGAACGCCCGGGGGCGTAGGTTGGAAGCGGTCGCAACGAGGAGGAATCGACGTGGTCGACGCAGATCAGACCTTTGTCATCGTCGGCGGAGGCCTGGCAGGGGCCAAAGCGGCGGAGACACTGCGCTCCGAGGGGTTCAACGGCCGGGTGATCCTCATCGGCGACGAACGCGACCACCCCTACGAGCGCCCACCCCTCTCCAAGGGCTACCTCACCGGCGCCAAGGAGCGCGACAGCGTCTTCGTCCACGAGGCCGCCTGGTACGCGGCGAACGACGTCGAGCTCCACCTCGGCCAGTCCGTCACCGCCGTCGACCGCGAGGCCCGCACGGTCCGCCTCGGCGACGGCACCGTCATCCGCTACGACAAACTGCTCCTCGCCACCGGCGCCGAGCCGCGCCGCCTCGACGTCCCCGGCACCGAGCTCGCCGGCGTCCACCACCTGCGCCGGCTCGCCCACGCCGACCGGCTCCGCCAGGTCCTCGCGGCCCTCGGCCGGGACAACGGCCACCTGGTGATCGCCGGCGCCGGCTGGATCGGCCTGGAGGTCGCCGCCGCGGCCCGCGGCTACGGCGCCGAGGTCACCGTCGTCGAGTACGAGCCCACCCCGCTCCACCGCGTCCTCGGCCCCGAGCTCGGCCAGCTCTTCGCCGACCTCCACAGCGACCACGGCGTCCGCTTCCACTTCGGCGTGAAGCTCACCGAGATCGTCGGCCAGGACGGCATGGTCCTCGCCGTCCGCACCGACGACGGCGAGGAACACCCCGCGCACGCCGTGCTCGCCGCGATCGGCGCCGCCCCCCGTACGGCCCTCGCCGAGAACTCCGGTCTCGCCCTCGTCGACCGGGCCGACGGCGGCGGCGTCGCCGTCGACGAGTCGCTGCGCACCTCCGACCCCGACATCTACGCCGCGGGCGACGTCGCCGCCGCCCACCACCCGCTGCTCCACACCCGGCTCCGCGTCGAGCACTGGGCCAACGCCCTCAACGGCGGCCCGGCCGCCGCCCGCGCCATGCTCGGGCAGCACGTCTCCTACGACCGGGTGCCCTACTTCTTCTCCGACCAGTACGACCTGGGCATGGAGTACTCCGGCTGGGCGCCCCCGGGCACGTACGACCAGGTCGTCGTCCGCGGCGACACCGGCAAGCGCGAGTTCATCGCCTTCTGGCTGAAGGAGGGCCGGGTCCTCGCGGGCATGAACGTGAATGTGTGGGACGTCACAGACCCCATCCAGCAGCTCATCCGTTCCCGTACGGCCGTGGACCCGGAGGCCCTCGCCGACCCCTCCGTGCCGCTGGAGAGCCTGGTCTCGTAACCCGTCCGTCCCCGGCCCCGACATTTCCCCGGGGGGCGACCCCCGGACCCCCGTACACTTCATGCGTGGCAGGCAGGATTAACGATGACGACGTGAAGGCGGTCCGGGACGCGGTCCCGATCGACTCCGTCGTGTCCGAGTACCTCCAGCTGCGCAACGCGGGCGGCGGCAACCTCAAGGGCCTCTGCCCCTTCCACGACGAGAAGTCGCCCTCCTTCCAGGTCAGCCCCAGCAAGGGTCTCTTCCACTGCTTCGGCTGCCAGGAAGGCGGCGACACCCTCGCCTTCGTGATGAAGATCGACCACCTCTCCTTCTCGGAGACGGTCGAGCGCCTCGCCGCGAAGGCGGGCATCACCCTGCGGTACGAGGAAGGCGGCTACAACCCCGGCCACCAGCGCGGGGAGCGCATCCGCCTCATCGAGGCCCACAAGGTCGCCACCCAGTTCTACATCGACCAACTCGACTCGCCCGAGGCCGAGATCGGCCGGAAGTTCCTCGCCGAGCGCGGCTTCGACCAGGCCGCCGCCGCCCACTTCGGCGTCGGCTACTCCCCGGCCGGCTGGGACCACCTCACCCGCTTCCTGCGCGGCAAGGGCTTCTCCGACAAGGAACTGATCGTCTCCGGCCTCTCCCAGGACGGCCGCCGCGGCCCCATCGACCGCTTCCGCGGCCGCCTCATGTGGCCGATCAGGGACGTCGGCGGCGAGGTCGTCGGCTTCGGCGCGCGCAAGCTCCGCGACGACGACAACGGCCCCAAGTACCTCAACACGCCCGAGACGCCGATCTACAAGAAGTCCCAGGTGCTCTACGGCGTCGACCTGGCCAAGAAGGACATCGCCAAGGCCAGCCGGGCCGTCGTCGTCGAGGGCTACACCGACGTCATGGCCTGCCACCTCGCCGGCGTCACCACCGCCATCGCCACCTGCGGCACCGCCTTCGGCGGCGACCACATCAAGATCCTCCGCCGCCTCCTCATGGACAACGGCTCGGCCCGCGTCATCTTCACCTTCGACGGCGACGCCGCCGGCCAGAAGGCCGCCCTGCGCGCCTTCGAGGACGACCAGAAGTTCGCCGCCGAGACGTACATCGCCATCGCCCCCGACGGCATGGACCCCTGCGAACTGCGGCTCGCGAAGGGCGACGCGGCCGTCGCCGAACTCGTCCAGCCCCGCACCCCGCTCTTCGAGTTCGCGCTCCGCCAGATCGTGAAGCGCTACGACCTGGAGACCCCGGCCGGCCGCGCCGCCGCCCTCGACGAGGCCGCCCCCGTCGTCGCCCGCATCAAGAACATCGGGGCCCAGCACGAGGTCGCCGTCCAGCTCGCCGGCATGCTCGGCATCCTCGACACCCAGTTCGTCGTCAAGCGGGTCGCCCAGCTCGCCCGCTGGGCCCGCGACCGCGGCGGCAAGGGCCCCGCGCAGCAGCAGGCCCCGCAGCGCGGCTACGACACCCCGGCCCCGGCCGCCGCCTCCGGCCCCGCGCTCAACCTGCGCAGCCCCGCCCACCGCACCGAGCGCGAGCTCCTCAAGCTCGCCCTCCAGCGCCCCGAACTGGTCTCCCCGGCCTTCGACGCGTACGGCATCGACGAGTTCACCGCCCCGCCCTACGCGGCCGTCCGCCAGTGCGTCCAGGACGCGGGCGGCGCCACCGGCGCCCCCTCCGACTACCTCGACACCGTCCGCGAGGCCGCCCCCAACGACGGCGTCCGCGCCCTCGTCACCGAGCTCGCCGTCGAGACGATCTTCGCCAAGAACGTCGACGAGGCCTACGCCGGCGACCAGCTCGTCACCGTCCGGCTGCGCGCCGTCGACCGCCGCATCCGCGACGTCCAGGGCACCCTGGCCCGGCTCGGCGCGAACGGCGACCCGGAACAGCTCTCGGCCGTGCAGAACGAGCTGTGGGTGCTCACCCAGTACGGGCAGTCCCTGCGGAACAACGGCGCCGGAGCCCTCTGACCGCCGGCGCTCGCCCGGCGGTCGGCGTCCCTCTGGCCGTGGGCACCCTCTGACCGTCGGTGACCCGGCGGATTCAAAAAGTCACCGCACGCCCCTCGTGGCGGCGATGTGTCGTACCCCACACTGGTTGACGGTGCCGTCCCGCTGCCGTATGGCCCCTCCGAACCGGCAGCGATCACCCGCCCTGGAGGTCGCCCCCCGTGCAGACCCAGACCGAGTCCGTGTCCGTGTCCGCGTCCCAGGAACAGCCACCGCACCCCGCGGAGCCAGAACCCGCACTCGACGAGGAACCCGAGGTCCCGGTCCAGCGGCGCCGCACCGACCTCGGTGGCAACGGGCCCTCCTCCGACCTCTTCCGCCAGTACCTCCGGGAGATCGGCCGCATCCCGCTCCTCACCGCCGAGGAGGAGGTCGACCTCGCCCGGCGCGTCGAGGCCGGACTCTTCGCCGAGGAGAAACTCGCCAACACCCCCGACCTGGAAACCCGGTTGGCGGCCGACCTGGACCGGCTCGTCGTCCTCGGCCGGATCGCCAAACGCAAGCTCATCGAGGCCAACCTCCGCCTCGTCGTCTCCGTCGCCAAACGGTACGTCGGCCGCGGCCTCACCATGCTCGACCTCGTCCAGGAGGGAAACCTCGGCCTCATCAGGGCCGTCGAGAAGTTCGACTACGCGCGCGGCTACAAGTTCTCCACGTACGCGACCTGGTGGATCCGCCAGGCGATGTCCCGGGCCCTCGCCGACCAGGCCCGGACCATCCGCGTCCCCGTGCACGTCGTCGAACTCATCAACCGGGTCATCCGCGTCCAGCGCCGCATGCTCCAGGAGCGGGGCTACGAACCCACCGCCGAGGAGGTCGCTGCCCAGCTCGACCTGGCCCCCGAGCGGGTCGGCGAGGTCCTCCGCCTCGCCCAGGAACCGGTCTCCCTGCACGCCCCCGTCGGCGAGGAGGATGACGTCGCCCTCGGCGACCTCATCGAGGACGGCGACGCCGCCTCACCCGTCGAGTCCGCCGCCTTCCTGCTGCTCCGCCGCCACCTGGAGGACGTGCTCTCCACCCTCGGCGAACGCGAACGGAAGGTCGTCCAGCTCCGCTACGGCCTCGACGACGGCCGACCCCGCACCCTGGAGGAGATAGGCCGCATCTTCGGCGTGACGCGCGAACGCATCCGCCAGATCGAGTCCAAGACCCTCAACAAACTCAGGGACCACGCCTACGCGGACCAACTGCGCGGCTATCTGGACTAGTCCAGCTCCTTGACCGTGAACGTCCACGCGCCCTCGGCGCGGAGACTCAGCAGCTGCGGTCCTCGCGGGACCGGGACGGTCTGCCGGAGCGACCCGACCTCGTTGAGGAGCAGGTCCATGTCGGGCAGGCGTCCGTCGGCGCGTCCCTCGACCCCGTAACCCTGGATGCCGACATAGCCGTTGCCGTCGTTCATCCTGCCCTCGAACTCCACCCGGAGGTCCGCCCCGTTGCCGAGGTAGAGCAGCGCCTCGGGGCCGTAGCCGCTCAGCGTTCCCTCCAGGCGGCGGGCGGCCGCGAGGGGCTTCACCCGCAGGATCCAGCGGTTCTCGGCGGAGAGCCGCATGCGCAGCGGCCGGCCCTTGGGGACCGTGGCGACCGCGCTGCCCCGGAAGCCGGGCAGGAGGTCGTTGAAGAGGTAGCCGTCGTCCTTGTTGCGCCGGTCGAGCGGGAAGAGGCCCACGTACCCGTAGTCCTCGTGCGCGAGCTCGACGAGGACGGGGCCGGTCCCGACCCGGTCGTCGAGGGCGATCACGTCGTTGCCGTACCCCTCGGCGACGAAGGGTTCGAAGAGGGGGCCGAACTTCCAGCCCTCGGCCAGTTCGTACGGCCGGTCGGCCGGAGGGAACGGCCCGGTGGGGGCCGGTGCGGGCGTCGGTGCCGGCCCGTCCAGGAGGCCGCCGTCGGCGGGCCGGGCCTGCCCCGGCCTCTTCGCCACGCCGGTCAGCGGGACCGGACCGGACGCGACCGGCTCCTCCTCCGCCACCTCGATCCCGTACTCCGTGACGAGGCCCGCGAGCCCGGAGGCGTACCCCGTCCCCAGCGGGCCGAACTTCCAGCCACCCGACTCCCGGAAGAACTCCGCGAAGGTGACGGCGGTGACGTCCGGCGTGCCCGGCACGGTGTACGCGGCGACGGCCGTCCCGTCCGGGGCGACCGCCGTCAGGGCGCCGCCGCCCGCCGGACCGCCGATCACGATCCGCTCGACGCCCGCCTCCACATCGCCCAACGCGAGGACCAGCGCCGCCGATTCGTGCCGGACCGACCCGGACGGATGGACCGGCTGCCCGTCGAAGACCATGTCCGCGTCCCCGCGGACCCGGCCGTCCGCGCCGAGCAGCAGCGCCGCCAACTCCACGCCCTCGACGCTCACTCGCAGCGGAACCGACGGCACCCAGGAACTCTTGGTGATGTGACCCATGCCGCACATCATGCGGCATGGGTCACATGCCGGGTCAGTCGACCTCGGCGACCGCCTGCGCGAACTGCGCGGCGTACAAGCGGGAGTAGGCCCCGCCGGACGCCAACAGCTCCTCGTGCGTGCCCTGTTCGACGATCGAGCCGCTCTCCATCACCAGGATCACGTCCGCGTCCCGGATCGTGGAGAGCCGGTGCGCGATGACGAACGACGTACGCCCGTGGGCCAGTCGGGCCATCGCCTTCTGGATCAGCACCTCGGTGCGGGTGTCGACCGAGCTGGTGGCCTCGTCGAGGACGAGGATCACCGGGTCGGACAGGAACGCCCGGGCGATGGTGATCAGCTGCTTCTCGCCCGCGCTCACCCCCGCGCCGTCGTCGTCGATGACCGTGTCGTACCCGTCGGGGAGGGTACGGACGAAACGGTCGGCGTGCGCCGCCCGCGCCGCCTCCTCGATCTCCGCCCGGGTCACCTCGCGCGTCGCGCCGTACGCGATGTTGTCGGCGATGGTGCCGCCGAAGAGCCAGGTGTCCTGGAGGACCATGCCGATGTCCTTGCGCAGGTCCTCGCGGGACATCGTCGCGATGTCCGTCCCGTCCAGCGTGATCCGGCCGTCCGTCACCTCGTAGAACCGCATGAGCAGGTTCACGAGAGTCGTCTTGCCGGCGCCCGTCGGACCGACGATCGCGACCGTCTGACCGGGCTCCACGGTGAGCGACAGGTCCTCGATGAGGGGCTTGTCCGCCTCGTAACGGAAGGACACCCCCTCCAGGGCGACCTTGCCCTTGAAGTCCGCCGGCGCCAGGTCGTTCGAGCGCTCGCTCGCCGGGGCGTCCGGCTCCTGCTCCTCGGCGTCGAGGAGCTCGAAGACCCGCTCCGCCGAGGCCACGCCCGACTGCACCAGGTTCGCCATCGACGCGACCTGCGTCAGCGGCATCGAGAACTGGCGCGAGTACTGGATGAAGGCCTGCACGTCACCGATGGAGAGCGTGCCGCTCGCCACCCGCAGACCGCCGACGACGGCCACCAGGACGTAGTTGATGTTCGAGACGAAGAACATCACCGGCTGCATCACACCGCTGTTGAACTGCGCCTTGAACCCGGCCTCGTACAGCGCCTCGTTCTGCTCGCGGAAGTCCCGCGCGGACTCCTCCTGCCGGCCGAAGACCTTCACCAGGTTGTGCCCGGTGTACATCTCCTCGACGTGCGCGTTGAGCGTGCCCGTGGACTTCCACTGCTGCACGAAGTGCGGCTGCGAGCGCTTGCCGATCTTCGCCGCGACGAAGACCGAGACCGGCACCGTCACGATGGCCACCAGGGCGAGCAGCGGCGAGATCCAGAACATCATCGCCAGCACGCCGACGATCGTGAGCAACGAGTTGATCAGCTGACCCATCGACTGCTGGAGCGTCTGCGAGATGTTGTCGATGTCGTTGGTCGCCCGGGACAGCACCTCGCCGCGCTTCGCCTTGTCGAAGTACGACAGCGGCAGCCGCGCCAGCTTCGTCTGGACGTCCTCGCGCATGCGGAAGACCGTCCGGTTGATCACCTTGATCGACAGGCGGGTGGAGACCAGCATGAGCAGGCCCGCCGCCACGTAGACCGCGAGGACCCAGAGCAGGACCTCGCCGACCGCGGTGAAGTCGATGCCCTGCCCGGGGGTGAAGTCGACCCCGGACAGCATGTCCGCCATGCCGGAGTCGCCCGAGGCGCGGAGCCCCGCGATCGCGTCCGCCTTCGAGGGGGCGTCGGCCGTCTGCCGCCCGACCACGCCCGCGAAGACGAGGTCGGTCGCCTTGCCGAGGATCTTCGGCCCGACCACGGAGGCCGCCACCGACAGCACACCCGCGAGCAGCATCACCCAGAGCGTGGCGCGCTCGGGCGCCAGCTGCTTGAGGAGGCGCTTGCTCGACCCCTTGAAATCCATCGACCGCTGGTCGGGGCCGCCACCGGCCATCATGCGTCCGCCAGGACCGGCCATCAGGCTGCCTCCGCCTCGGTCAGCTGGGAGAGCACGATCTCCCGGTACGTCTCGTTCTCCGACATCAGCTCCTGGTGCCGGCCGGTGCCGACGACCCGGCCCTCGTCGAGGACGACGATCCGGTCGGCGTCCCGGATGGTCGACACCCGCTGGGCGACGATCACCACCGTCGAGTCCGCCGTCTCCTGCCGGAGCGCCTCGCGCAGCAGGGCGTCGGTCTCGTAGTCCAGGGCGGAGAAGGAGTCGTCGAAGAGGTAGATCTCCGGCTTCTGCACCAGCGTCCGCGCGATCGCGAGCCGCTGCCGCTGACCGCCGGAGACGTTCGTGCCGCCCTGCGCGATCGGGGCGTTCAGCCCGTTCTCGAGCTTGCGGACGAAGTCGGCCGCCTGGGCGACCTCCAGGGCGTGCCAGAGCTCCTCGTCGGTCGCGTCGGGCTTCCCGTACCGCAGGTTCGTCGCCACCGTCCCGGAGAACAGGTACGGCTTCTGCGGCACCAGGCTCACGGTCCGCGCCATCAGCGCCGCGTCGAGCTTCCGCACGTCGACACCGTCGACGAGGACCTCGCCGCCGGTGGCGTCGAAGAGCCGCGGGACGAGCCCGAGGAGCGTCGACTTGCCGCTGCCCGTGGACCCGATGATCGCGGTCGTCTCGCCGGGCCGGGCGACGAGCCCGACGTCCTTGAGGACCGACTCCTCGGCGCCCGGATAGCGGAAGTCCGCGCTCCTGACCTCCAGATGCCCGCGCCGGTCGAGGGTCGTCACCGGCTCGGCCGGCGGCACGACGCTGGACTCGGTCGCGAGGACCTCCTCGATGCGCTCGGCGCACACCTCGGCACGCGGCACCATCATGAACATGAAGGTGGCCATCATCACGGACATCACGATCTGCATCAGATAGGCGAGGAAGGCGGTCAGCGCGCCGATCTCCATCCCGCCGCTGTCGATGCGGTGGGCGCCGAACCAGACGACGGCCACGCTGGAGACGTTCACGACGGTCATCACGACCGGGAACATCAGCGCCATCAGCCGGCCGGTCGCCATCGACACGTCGGTCAGATCGGCGTTGGCCCGGCGGAACCGCTCCTCCTCGTACCCGTCCTTCACGAAGGCCCGGATGACGCGGTTGCCGGTGATCTGCTCGCGCAGCACCCGGTTCACGGTGTCGAGGCGCTCCTGCATGGTCCGGAAGAGCGGCCGCATCCGCCGGACGATGAGGGTGACGGAGATGCCGAGGACCGGCACCACCGCGAGCAGCACGGCCGACAGCGGCACGTCCTGGCCGAGCGCCATCACGATGCCGCCGACGCACATGATCGGCGCGGAGACCATCAGGGTGAACGCCATCAGGACCAGCATCTGGACCTGCTGCACGTCATTGGTCGTACGGGTGATCAGCGAGGGCGCGCCGAAGTGCCCGAGCTCCCGGGCGGAGAAGGACTGCACCCGGTCGAAGATCGCACCGCGCACGTCCCGGCCGAGTGCGGAGGCCGTCCGGGCGCCGTAGTAGACCGCCCCGATGTTGCAGACGACCTGCACGACGGAGACGGCGACCATCAGCGCGCCGAAACGCAGGATGTAGCCGGTGTCCCCGTTGACGACACCGTTGTCGATGATGTCGGCGTTCAGGGTCGGCAGGTAGAGGCTCGCGCAGGTCTGCAGGAACTGCAGGAGGACGAGCAGCGCGATGGGTTTTCGATAGGGCTGGAGGTGGGTTCGGAGAAGTCTTATGAGCACGGGACCTACTATCGCCCGCGCTCCTGTGGGAGACGACTCGGTTTTCGGGGCGCGGGCGAGCCCTGGCAAAGACTTTACGAACCGGAGGTTTGGCCCCGGCTCTCCCGACCGTCTACTGACCGAACGCACCCGGGTGGATCTGCTCCCGGGTCGCCACGTACTGCTGCCGCACGGCCTGCCCGGCCGCCAGCTCCTCGCCGGGCTCCAGGATCTGGGCGGCGGCCCCCTGCCAGGCCGGGGGAGCGGAGGGCGACAGGGTGCCCCGCGCGACCCCGAGGGCCCAGGCGGCCTGCCGGGCCGCGCCGAGCGCCGCGTAATCGGCCGGCTGGGGGACGACGACCTGCGCGCCGAAGAGCGCCGGCGCCAGGGCCTGTACGGCCGGGAGGCCGGCCGCGGCGCCGAGCAGGAAGATCCGCCGCACCTCGACCCCGCGGCCGCGCAGCACGTCCATGGCGTCGGCGAGCGCGCAGAGCATGCCCTCGAACGCGGCCCGCGCCAGGTGCTCGGGCTTCATCGACTCGCGCCGCAGCCCGCTGAGCGTGCCCGCGGCGTGCGGCAGGTTCGGGGTGCGCTCGCCCTCCAGGTAGGGCAGCAGGACGAGCCCGGAGGACCCGGGCGTCGACTTCAGGGCGAGCGCGGAAAGCTCCTCGAGCGATTCCGCTCCCAGCATCTCGGCGGTGCCGCGCAGCGCCCGCACCGCGTTGGAGGTGGGGACGACGGGCAGGTGCATGCCGGTGGCGTCGGCGAAGGAGGTGATCATGCCGCCCGGGTCGGCGAGGGCCTCGTGGTGGACGGCCATCACGGAGCCGGAGGCGCCGAGCGAGACCACCGCGTCGCCGGGACCGAGCCCGAGCCCGAGGGCGGCGGCCATCGTCTCGCCGGTGCCGGCGGAGATGAGGAGCCCCTCGGGGGTGGTGCCGGCGGCCTCGGCCGGGCCGAGGACCTCGGGCAGCACGGCCTGGTGCCCGAGCGCCAGTTCCACGAGATCGGGGCGGTACGCGCCGGTGCGGGGCGACCAGTAGCCGGTGCCGGAGGCGGCGCCGCGGTCGGTGGTGCGCCGCGCGGGCCTGCCGAGGAGCTGCCAGACCAGCCAGTCGTGCGGCTGGAGGACCGCGGCGGTCCGCTGCGCGTTCTCGGGTTCCGTACGGGCCAGCCAGCGCAGCTTGGCGACCGGCTGCCCGGAGCCCGGCACGCAGCCGACGGCCTCGGCCCACGCCTGGCGCCCGCCCAGCGACTCGACGAGGTCGGCGGCGGCGACCTGCGCCCGCTTGTCGTTGCCGACGAGCGCGGGCCGCACGAGACCGCCCTGCGCGTCGAGCGGCACGAGCCCGTGCTGCTGGGCGGAGACGCCGATGGCCTGCACGCCCTCAAGGAGCCCGCCGGTGGCGGCCTCCCCGAGCGAGAGCAGCCAGGTCTGCGGATCGACCTCGGCCGCCTTCGGTTCGCCCTGGTGAGGGGCGTATCCCTGGCGCAGTACGGCACCCGTGTCCGCGTCACAGACGACGATGCGGGTGAATCCTGCAGAGCTGTCGAGTCCGGCGACTATCCCCATGACATGTGATTCTGCCGCACGCGGGGCCCGGACGGGGATCAGGTGTTGGTGGTGCCCCAGTCGTCGTCCTCGACACGCCCGTTCCCCCGGCTGCGCTCGCGCAGCGCGTGGACCCGGTCGGTCAGCGAGGAGGGCAGCTTGTCGCCCACCGTGTCGCTCACGGCGTGCATCGCCTTGCCCGCGACCTGGCGGCCGGTCTGGGCCGCCGACTCGGCGGCGTTGCGCACGGCCGGGTTCTGCGTGAAGTCCCTGGCGGACTTCTTCATCTGCTCGTAGCGCTCGCGTCCTGCCCGCGTGCCGACCACGTAACCGAGGGCGAGACCCACGACGAACGTCAGCTTGTACCGCACGGCTGCGATCCTTCCCTGGAGGCCCTGGGGATACCGATTGGCGGAGCACCCCCCTGCTTGCGCTAATGTATGTCTCGCAGCGAGCGAGCGCCCTCCCGGTACGGCCGGACTGGGTACGTTCGGTGCAACGCAGCAATCCCCTGTAGCTCAATTGGCAGAGCAGCCGACTGTTAATCGGCAGGTTACTGGTTCGAGTCCAGTCGGGGGAGCGCGATCCCCTGTAGCTCAATTGGCAGAGCATTCGGCTGTTAACCGGAGGGTTGCTGGTTCGAGTCCAGCCGGGGGAGCGGAACGAAAGAGGACCCTTCGGGGTCCTTTTTCGCGTCCCGGGGAACCATGCGCGGCGGCCCGCGGTCTTCATGGTCAGCAGAGCCTGATCTTCCGGAGCAGGAGATCGTATGAGCGGCTATGCTGCGGCAGACGGCGCGCACACATGTACGCGCCTCACCGTTCGGGGCGGTAGCTCAGCCGGTTAGAGCAGCGGACTCATAATCCGTCGGCCGTGGGTTCGAGTCCCACCCGCCCCACCGAAGAAAAACGTTCTGACCTGCGAGAACACCCCTGAAGGGGCGCTTTCGCGTGCGGCGAACGCCTCCCATCGGTGCGGCGAAACGCGCGCCCCTGGCCTGCCTCACCGGGCCCTGACCTTCTTGACCTGGGGTTCTGGGCGGAATGTGGGTGTGAGGTCATGACGATGATCCCACGGCGATCCCACGGCCCCTGCGTGTGACACGCCGCACACTCCCGAATCTTCTGCGCCTCTGCGATGGTCGGATTCGGGAAGAGCGGATGCCAAATCGCTGGTCTCCGGTTGCCGGCGACGATCTGAGGCCACAGGGGCAGCCGGGGACGTGCCCGGTGCGTCCGTTCCCGGCCGCCGATGACGTGGGAGACGCCGAGAGCGTCGGCCGGTCATCGGCACCGACCACGTTGTCGGCGTCGCCGGTCACACGGTCGCGGGCATCGTCTTCGTCGAGGTGAAGCTGTGCGCGAGGTGCGCGGTCGACGTGGCGACGTCGACCGTGTACGCGTCGAACCCGACCGTGGTCGCCGACACCTTCATGATCATGAAGCCGCGCTGGGAGAAGTTCTGCCACCGCGCCGGGTGACTGCCGTGCTGCTGCCCGTCGCCCGCCTTGCCCGCCGCGCCGCAGACGATCTGGCGCGTGCCCCGGCTGCGGGTGTTCGGCTCCAGGATCTGCTGCGTGTGGTCGTGCCCGGAGAGGATCAGGTCGGCGCGGCCGCAGACGACCTCCTCGTACAGCTCCTTGAGGTGGATTCCGCTGGTGTAGTCGCCGGTGGTGAAGCCGTCGAACGATCCCGCGCTGCCGTGGTGACCGTTGTTGATGTACGGATGGTGACCGAGGGCGATCTTCCACGTCGCGCGCGAGGTGGTCAGCCCTTTCTCCAGCCAGGCGCGCTGCTCCCGCATGTACTGGCCGTTCCACCAGTAGTACGGGGCGACCTGGGCCGTCATCGAGGCGACCGGGTTGGTGTCCATCGCGAAGAACTCCACCAGCGGCACGGTCGGGTCCGCCCCGGACGGCAACGTGGCACCGTAATAGCGCCAGGGCATGTACCAGCGGGGCGAGGTGGCGGCGTACGCGACCTCGAAGTCCCCGCGCTCCGGCATTCCGCCGGAGCCGAGGATCAGGCCCGAGCAGTCGTGGTTGCCCAGGACCATCAGCCAGGGCACGTCGATCCCGGCGTTCGGGGTCTCGAACTTGGTCGCGAACTCCGAATCGTCGCTGCTCTCGGGGCCGTTCTCGTAGAGGTTGTCGCCGAGGCCCACGGCCAGACCTACACCCTCCGCGGCGCAGATCTTGCGGGCCGCCGCGGCCACCGCGTACTGCTCCGCGGCGCCGGTGCCGGCGTCCCCGGTGATCAGTACGCGGTACTCGCTGGCGCTGTTCGGCCCGGAGGGGAAGGGGAACTTGGCGGCTCCGGCGGTCGTCGCCCGCTCGGCGGCCTGCGCGCGGCCCGCGGCGGGCGGAAGTACGGCGAGCGCCGCCCCGGCCGCCGCGACACCCAGTACGGCGCGTCGGCTGAATCCGGCGGTGGCTGCGGGGAGTTCGGTCGGCAGCGCGGCGGCACGCGTGACGGACGGATCCAGTTTCGTCCACTGGTCGTCGGTCAGGTCGGGGCGAGGGGGAATGAGGTCCTGATCGCACATGCCGTGATTTCTAAGGGAGTTGAGCCACATGGCGGTGACGGGGCGGTGAATCACGCATGCACATGACACGTGTAACCGATCGCTTCGGAATGAGGCTCGCAGGCGGCGGAGGCATACGAGGTCGTGGCCCCCTCGATGCGCAGCAGGTCGCAGTCCCCGATCGCCCGACGCGGCCGTGCCCGGTCCTGCCGCGCTGCGGATTTCGCGGCACCCGTTCGGCTCCGGGCGAGACCCCCGGCACTCCCGCCCGACCGGCAGGGGGCACGGCTGCGCGGGGCGGCGGCGCCACGTCGCCCGCGTGCGGAGCCGTGCCGTGCCGGGCGGAACCGGATATGCGGAATCTATTCTCCGCTTCTGTTAGCCTCAGATGCGGAACTTAATCTCCGCTTACGTTGCTTTCCGCTGGAGCCCGCACCCATGCCCCGAACAAGCCCCCGCCCCCACTACAACCGGACCTTCGCCGTGCTGCTGCTCGGCGTCGGCGCGTTCTCGCTGCTGCAATCGCTGGTGGTCCCGGTCCTGCCGACCCTCACGGAGCACCTGCACACCACCCAGGACACCGCGACCTGGCTGATGACCGGCTACCTGCTGTCCGCGTCCGTGGCCACCCCGATCCTGGGCCGGATCGGGGACAAGGCAGGCAAGAAGCGGATGCTGATCGTCACGCTCGTCGCCCTCGCCGCCGGATCCGCACTGGCCGGCTTCTCCGACTCCATCGGACCGATGATCGTCGCGCGGGTCATCCAGGGCATGGGCGGCGCCGTGGTGCCGCTGGCCTTCGGCATCATCCGTGACGAGTTCCCCGCCGCGAAGGTCCGCAGCGCCGTCGGCGTCACCGCGGCCCTGACCGCGGTCGGCGCCGGGCTCGGGCTGATCCTGGCCGGGCCGATCGTGGACCACCTGGACTACCACTGGCTGTTCTGGGCCCCGATGATCCTCATCTGTGCCGCCGCCATCGCGACCTACCTGTTCGTCCCCGAGTCGCCCGTGCGCACCCCGGGACCGATCAACTGGGGTGCCGCGCTGCTGCTCTCCATCTGGCTGGTGGCCCTCCTGCTGGGCGTCAGCAAGGGGTCGACCTGGGGCTGGGGCTCGCTGCGGACCGCGGGTCTGTTCGCGACCGCCCTGTTCTTCTTCGGCTACTGGTTCCTGGTCGAGGCGCGCTCGAAGGCTCCGCTGATCGACATGGCCATGATGCGCATCCCGGCCGTGTGGACCGCCAACCTGGTCGCGCTGCTCCTCGGCATCGGGATGTACACCTCGATGACCTTCCTGCCGCAGCTGGTCCAGACGCCCGAGCGCCTAGCCGGCTACGGCTTCAGCGCGAGCGTGACCCAGTCCGGTATCTACATGCTGCCGATGACGGCCGGCATGTTCGTCCTCGGCGTGCTGGCAGGCCCTCTGGCCGCCCGCTTCGGCTCCAAGCGCGTACTGATCACCGGCAGCCTGATCACCATCGCCCCGTTCGCGATGCTGGTCGCCGGCCACGACCAGGCCTGGCAGATCTACACCGCTTCCGCCCTGATCGGCCTCGGCCTCGGCCTCGCCTTCTCCGCCATGTCCGCCATCGTCGTCGAGGCCGTCCCCCCGGCCCAGACCGGGGCCGCCAGCGGCATGAACGCCAACATCCGCACCATCGGCGGCGCCATCGGCAGCGCGATGGCGGCCAGTATCCTGTCCTCCGGGGTCACGGCCGCCCACCCGTTCCCCCAGGACTCCGGTTACACCAACACTTTCTGGTTCCTGACCGGCAGCGCCGTGCTCGCCGCCGCCGCGGCCTTCGCCATCCCGGCGGTCAAGCGCGGCCGGAGCGACCAGAGCGTGGGATCGCCCCGGCACGCCATGGCCAGCCGGTGACCGAGCGCAAGGACCCGACCCTCGCATGACCACACCCCACCGGCCCGCACCGAACCAGCCCAGGACCATGCGCCGCGACGCGGCACAGAACCGGGAGCGGCTGCTGCGGGCCGCGTGGGAGGTCTTCGCCGAACTCGGCCCCGACGCGGGCGTCGAGGTGATCGCTGCCCGCGCCGGCGTCGGCATGGGAACCCTCTACCGCCGCTTCCCCACCAAGGAAGACCTGCTCGCCGCACTCAGCGACGAGATCCTCGACTCGATCCTCGCCGCGGTCCGCCGCGCCGCCGCAGAGCCGCCCGTCGCCCGCGGCCTGGAACGGGCCCTGTGGGACACCGGCACGGTGCTGGCCGCCCACCACGGCTGGCTCACCCGCCTGTGGGCGGCCATCCCGCCCGAGGCCGACGAACGCCGCGCCGAACTCCTCTCCCTCCTCGACGGACTCCTCATCCGCGCCCAGGACGCCGGCGAGGTCCGCGAAGAGATCACCCTCAGCGACGTGTACGCCAGCCTTCTCGCGCTGCGCGTCCTGATCGACGACACCGAAGGCCGCACCCCCGACGTCTGGCGCCGCCATCTCGCCATCGTCCTCGCCGGCTTCCGCCCGGCCACCGAACCCCTGGCCCACCCCGCGACCGACGACACCCTGATCCGCGCCAACACGCCCAAGCCCCTCGCGGAGTGATGCGGCACCACACCAGGTGATCTCGACGCGTCGCGAAGGTGAAGCCCCCCACCCGACCAGCATGCGCCGCTGGCGCTGGTCGGGTGGGGGGAGTGGAGGTTTCTGTCAGCCGATGCGCGGGATCTGCTGGGTGACGCAGTGCAGTTGGCCGCCGTTCCAGGCGAGGGTGCGGGCCGATACGCCCACCACCTCGCGGTCGGGGTACAGGCTGCCGATGAGGCTCAGGGCCGTGTTGTCCTCGGGCACTCCGGCGAGCGGGACGATCACTCCTCCGTTGACGGGGTAGTGGTTGGTGTAGCTGAAGATGACGACGTTCCGGCCTGATTCGAACCATCGGGGTTGGTCGTGGATCTCGGTGAGTTCGAATCTGCGGCCGCGGGCGTCCGTGCTTGCCTGGAGCACCGCCTTGTTGGCCGCCATGCGTCGCTCGTTCGGGCTGCCGGTGCCGGGCTGGGTGAGGATCAGCAGTTTGGCCGGTCCGATGTACGAGGCGCACAGGTCGACGTGTCCGTCGGTGTCGTAGTCCCCGTCGAGGCCGTAGGGGAGCCAGATCACCTTCTGTGCTCCGTACGTGTCGAGCAGGACGTTCTCGATCTGGGCCTTGCTCATGGTGGGGTTGCGGTTGGGGTTGAGCAGGCATTCCTCGGTGACGATGAGGGTGCCTTGCCCGTCCTGGATGACCGAGCCGCCTTCCAGCACCATGTCGATCGGCTTGCGGGGGACGCCGAGGTAGTCGCAGGCACCGGTGGGCAGGTTGTCGTCGTTGCCGTAGGCGTACTTGTTGCCCCACCCGTTGAAGACGAAGTCGAGCCCGATCATCGCGGTGCGTGAGGTGTTGACGGTGAAGACCGGGCCGTTGTCCCGGGTCCAGCAGTCCCAGACGTCGTACTCGGTGACCTCAACGGTCGGCCCGCACTGTGCTCGGGCGTCGTCGGCCGTGCCGGGGTGGGCGACCATGATGACGCGTTCGAACCTGGCGATTGCCCTGGCGAGTCCGGCGATCTCGGCCTGGGCCTCGAGCATGTGCCCGCTCCAGCCGGCGCCGCCGGTCTCGTGCGGCCAGGCCATGAGGGTGCCGGCGTGCGGTTCGAACTCGCCGGGTACCGCGTAGCGTTGCGCGGCGGGCGCCGTGTCGGTCGCGGCGGCCGCGCGGCCGCCGAGCGCGACGGCCGATGCGGCCATCAGGGCGGCGGCGCCGAAGCCGCGCCTGGACATCGATGGTGTGGGCATCTGATCGATCCTCTTCCGAAGTGTGGACATGACGCGACGCGTGCTCCGTGGCCCTTACAAGTCGGCTCGCGCGGCGGCGAGTTGGGTCGCGTACAGCCGCTTGAACAACACCGCGTACAGACCCGCGCCGATGACGGGACCGACGAGTGCGGACAGGTCCGCTCCCCCGAGTGCGACGGCGAGGGGTCCCTGGAAGTCCGTGGAGTTGATGAACAGCAGCGCGGTGGTGGTGCCGAGGATCTGCGCGGTGATGCCGGCCATGTTGACGCCCCCGTGGTACCAGTAGGCACTGGTGGGGGTCTCGTTGTGCAGTCCGGGGCCGCTGTAGCGGTTGCGGCGCAGGATGAGGTCCGTGACGCTGATGGCCAGGCCGGGGCCGAGGATGGCGACGGTGATCTCGAGGATCTGGCCGAGGGCGTCGATGAAGTCGGTGACGAACAGGGCGTACGCGGCGATGGCGACGCTGGCGACGCCGTCGAGCAGGACGGCGGCCCACTGCTTGATCGGCAGGCCGACGGCCTGCAGGGCCAGGCCGGAGCTGTACATGGTGAGGATGTTGCCGGCGATCGAGCCGATGACGATGGCCGTCAGGAAGAGCGGGTAGAACCAGCCCGGCACGATCTCGCTCAGGGAGACCTGGGGGTCGGTCATGTCGACGGCGGTGCCGGCGAGGACGCCGACCGCGCCGAGCAGGACCGAGGGGATGAAGCCGCCGAGTGCGGTCCATCCGGCCACCGCGCGAGGTGAGGAGTCGGCGGGCAGGTAGCGGGAGTAGTCGGATCCGGTGCCCCAGGACAGCGGGTTGGAGGCGATGATGGTGAAGCCGAGCAGCGCCATCGCGAGCAGGTCGTCGCCCTGCGGGGCATCGACGGGCTGCTTTCCGGGCTCGGCGTCGGCGACGACGAATCCGGCGAGCACGGTCAGGGTGATGGTCAGCATCCAGGTGAATGCCGGGCTCAGGCGCAGGATGAGGGCGTGACCGAAGACGCTGACGACGATGGTGAGGATCGCCAGGACCAGGACGACGGCCCAGCGGGTCGCGGTGGTGACGGGGACGCCTAGCTGGTTGAGGAGGGCGAAGCTGGCGAGTGCGCCCATGGCGAGGTTGATGGCCCCGTACGCCACGCACACTGACCAGTTCGTGAGCACCGTCGATACGCGGTTTCCGCGGATGCCGAAGATGGCGCGGGTCTGAACGCTGGAGGGGGTGCCGGCGACCGGGCCGCTGACGGCGAGGATGCCGTTGAACACCCAGAACAGGTTGCCCAGGACGACGACGAGCAGTGCTTGCCAGGTGTTGAGCCCGAGGAGGACCAGGGTGCCGCCCAGGACGACGGACAGGTAGTTCACGTTGGCTGCGGCCCAGACGAAGAGCAGGTCGCGGGGGCGGCCGTGGCGCTCGTCGTCGGGGATGTGGTCGATGCCGCGGGTCTCGATGTGCACCGCGTCGGGAGAGGCGGGGGGCAGCGCCTGGTCGGTCGCGGTTCTGGTGGGTTCAGCGGGGGTCACGGGGTTCTCCGGTTCATACGGGTCGAACGGGCCGAGAAGCGTCGCGGTCCAGGTGGGCATTGCGGTGCTGGTGGTGCGGTCGGGCCGCACCCCGGGGGCCGGCGTGGATGTGGATGCGGGAGCTGGAGGGCGGTCGCTGCCGCGGTGTGACGTCCGTCGCCGCCGCGACGGCGCGAGGCCATGCCGGACAGGACTGCGAGGGTGAAGCGGCCGCCCAGGAAGCGGTGTGGTCGCCGCGCGGCGTGATCGGGACCGCGCAGGACGCCGCGATCGTCGCGACGGGTCTTCGATCGTCTCGACATCGCCCGCGGACATCTCGACGTCACCCGTGTCCCGTGCACGCCGCCGGGCTGAGCGTCACGCCATGGTGATTCATGAGTGTTGCCCTCCCGGCGTTCCCTGATGTTAAAGTCAGTGACAGGTGGCTGACTTTAAGGTCAGCTAGAGACCGAGGACAAGACCTGTGACAGGATCGATGCCGTGACCGAGCAGGAAACCAGGACCGACGACGTGGCACCGGACTCCGTCGGCGGCGCGCGGGAGGGCATCCTGCAGGCCGCCGTCGAGCTGATCGCCCGGGACGGCTTCGACGGCGTCCGCATCGCCGACATCGCCGCCCGCGCCGGTGTTTCCAGCGCGCTGGTGCATTACCACTTCACCGGCCGCGACCGGCTGCTGACCGGCGCGCTCGCGCACTCCCTCACCCGAGCCGAAGCCCGCCTCCCGGGCCGCACCCGACACGCCGACCGTGACACCCCGCCGCAGCGGCTGGCCGACCTCATCGACTTCGGACTCCCGCTCACCCATGACGACGTCCTCGAATGCCGTCTGTGGGCCGAGCTGGAGATCCGCTCCTCCGGATCACCCGAACTCGCGGCCACACTCACGGAGTTCCGCGCACGCATGCTGCGCCCGCTCGCCGCGGTGGTCGAAGACGGGCTGCGCTCGGGAGACTTCCGCGACTGCGACCCCACCGACGTGGCCACCGTCGCCCTCGCACTGCTCGACGGCCTCACCACCCGGCTGATCACCGAGACGGCCACATCCACGCTCGGCCTGGCCGACGCCCGCCGCCTCGCCGCCGGCCAGATCACCCTCGCCGTCCACTACGACGAGGACCTGCCCTTCCTTCCCCTGCCCGACCCTGGCACCCCATCCGTCGACCTGACGCCTCAACGCGCCACCCCCCGCCGCCGCCGCGCCCCACGCGCCCCGGCCCGCCCCTGAACGACGCCGGACACCCGGCGTTCGCCCCGCTCCTGAACGACGCCGGACCCGGCGCCCGCCCCGTCCCGAGCGCCGACGACATCGGTTCGATCCGCGAAGAGACCGGCCGCACCGGGGCGGCCGGCAGGCGTACCCTGCCGAACCCGCCCTCGGCCGCGTAGCCGACGAGGCATGCGCCGGAGTCCATCCGGCGCCCTGTGATCGCCGGCAGCCTCGACCGCGGTGACGTGCCGGAACGCGCGATGTCGCGCCGGGAAGACCCGACCCCACGAACACGCGGCGTACTTCCTTCTACCCCAACGGTGTTGACGTTTCTTCGGAACGCCGTTCGCTCTTGCCTTGACCGGCGCACCAATCGGAGGTTCCATGCGACTCACCCCGACGGAGCGCGACCGGCTGCTGATCTTCACGGCGGCCGAGCTCGCGCGTGCCCGCCGCGCCCGCGGCCTGCGGCTCAACGTCCCCGAAGCCCACGCGCTGATCGCCGACACCGTCTGCGAGGCGGCCCGCGACGGCAAGCGCCTCGTCGAGGCCATCGACCTCGCACGCAGCGTGCTCGGCCCCGACGACGTGCTGCCCGGGGTCGTCGACATCGTCGGCGACATCCAGGTCGAGGCGGTCTTCGACGACGCCACCCGGCTCGCCGTCGTCACCGACCCGTTCCGGTCCGCCGAAGAAGCGGGTGCGCCGCCCGCCCCGACCGACCGCGCCTGCCACACCGGCGGTTCGCGTACCGGCGGCTACGCCGCACCACAGCCCGACGAGGCCGGACCCGGCTCACTGGGTGACGAGGCGCCCGGTGCGGTGCTGATCGGGGACGCCCCGAACGATCCGTTCGCCGACGCCGACGTGGTGACCGTCGACGTGCGCAACACCGCCGAGGTGCCGGTCAGCGTCACCTCGCACTTCCACTTCTTCGAAGCCAACCCCCGGCTGCTGTTCGACCGTTCGGCCGCCTACGGGCGTCGCGCCGCGATCCCGGCCGGCGCCACGGTGCGCTTCGACGCGGGCGCGACGGTCTCGGTCGGCCTGGTCCCGATCGGCGGGACGCGCATCGCGATCGGCTTCGCCGGACTGGTCGACGGGCCGTTGGACGCGCCCGGCACGAAGAGCGAGGCACTGCGCCGCGCGCACGCCTGCGGCTACCTCGACACCGGCACCGACGTGCCGGCAGAGCCCCGGATCTACAAGGAAGGTGCGGTCTGATGACTGCCGCGACCGGGGGATTCCTCGATCCCCGCGACTACGCCTCGACGTACGGCCCGCGCGCCGGCGACCGCATCCGGCTCGGCGACTCCGGGCTGATCATCGAGATCGAGTCGGACGCGCAACAGCACGGCGAGGAGTTCCTGGCCGGGTTCGGCAAGACCGCACGCGACGGGCTGCACTTGAAGGCGGAGACCGTCCGCGAGACGTGCGACGTCGTGATCAGCAACGTCGTCGTCATCGACGCCGTGCAGGGCATCCGCAAAATATCCATCGGCATCCGCGAAGGCCGCATCGCCTCGATCGGCCGGGCCGGAAACCCCGACACGCTCGACGGCGTGGACGTGGTGGTCGGCACCGGCACGACGATCGTCTCCGGCGAGGGCCTGATCGCCACCGCGGGCGCCATCGACACGCATGTCCACCTGATGAGCCCGCGGATCATGGAGGCGTCGCTCGCCGCGGGCGTGACGACGATCGTCGGGCAGGAGTTCGGGCCCGTGTGGGGCGTCGGCGTCAACTCGCCATGGGCGCTGCGGCACGCCTTCTCCGCGTTCGACGCGTGGCCGGTCAACATCGCCTTCCTGGCCCGCGGTTCATCCTCCGACCGCGGCCCGCTCGACGAGGCGCTCATCGAGGGCGGCGCATCCGGCTTCAAGGTCCACGAGGACATGGGCGCACACGCGAGGGCACTGGACACCGCGCTCCGCGTCGCCGAGGACCACGACGTGCAAGTGGCCCTGCACACCGACGGGTTGAACGAATGCCTGTCGGTAGAGGACACCCTCGCGGTGCTCGAAGGCCGCACCATCCACGCGTACCACATCGAGGGCTGCGGTGGCGGGCACGTACCCAACGTCATGCGCATGGCCGGGGTCGCGAACGTCATCGGCTCGTCGACGAACCCGACGCTGCCGTTCGGACGCGACGCGCTCGCCGAGCACTTCGGCATGATCGTGTCCGCGCACGACCTCAAGCCGGACCTGCCCGGCGACGCCGCGATGGCGCGTGACCGCATCCGGGCCGGGACGATGGGCGCCGAGGATGTACTGCACGACCTCGGCGTCATCCCCATCACGTCGTCCGACGCCCAGGGCATGGGCCGCGCGGGCGAGACCGTCCGCCGTACATTCGCCATGGCAGGCAAGATGAAGGCCGAACTCGGGCCCCTGGCAGGCGACCCCGCCGACGGACGGCACGACAACGCCCGAGTACTGCGCTACATCGCCAAGCTCACCATCAACCCGGCGATCGCGCACGGACTCTCGCACGAGGTCGGGTCGATCGAGCCCGGCAAGATGGCCGACCTCGTGCTGTGGCGGCCGGACCACTTCGGAGCCAAGCCGGAGCTCGTCCTCAAGGCCGGGTTCCCCGCGTACGGCGTCGTCGGCGACCCCAACGCCTCCACCGACACATGTGAACCACTGGTACTCGGACCGCAGTTCGGCGCACACGGCGGAGCCCCGGCGGAACTGTCGGTCGCGTTCACCAGCCAGGCAGCCGCCGAGACCGGCGGCGACCTGATGCCCACCAAGCGGCGCCGCGTCGGAGTGCGCGGCACGCGCGGGATCGGGCCCGCGGCGATGCACTTCAACAACCGCACCGCCGAGGTCCGGGTCGCCGCCGACACCGGGATGGTCACCCTCGACGGCGACCCGGTCATGTCGGAGCCGGCCGACTCGGTCTCCCTCAACCGCCTGTACTTCCTCTGACCCACCACCCCCACCCTCCCCGAGCACCGGACAAGGAACTCCCGACATGACGAACACCCCGGCCGCAGAAGGCTTCTCGATGCCCGCCGAGTGGGTCGAGCACGAACGGACCTGGATGGCGTGGCCCACGTCCAACGCGACATTCGACGGCCCTGACCACGACCTGCACCACGCCCGCGTCGCCTGGGGCAAGGTCGCCGAGACCATAGCCCGCTACGAACCGGTCACCATGATCGCCAACGTCGGCGAGGCCGACAGCATCGCGCCGTACGTCGACAGGCCGCTCACCGTCGTCGAACGCCCGCTCGACGACGCCTGGATCCGCGACAGCGGCCCGACCTTCCTCACCGACGGCGCGGGCAACCTGGCCGCCGCGGACTGGATCTTCAACGGCTGGGGCGCCCAGGACTGGGCCACGTGGGAACGCGACCAGCACACCGCCGAGCAGGTCATCGACCTGTCCGGCGCCAAGCGCTACGCGTCGCGCATGGTCAACGAGGGTGGCGGCATCCACGTCGACGGTGAGGGCACCGTCATGATCACCGAGACCGTGCAGCTCGACAAGGGGCGCAACCCCGGCTGGACCAAGGACGAGGTGGAGGCCGAACTGCGCGCGTACCTCGGCATCGAGAAGGTCATCTGGCTGCCGCGTGGCCTCACCCGCGACTACGACGTCAACGGGACCCGCGGACACGTCGACATCATCGCCTCCTTCGCCCGCCCCGGTGTGGTCCTGTGCCACACCCAGCCCGACCCGGCTCACCCGGACCACGAGGTCGGCAAGGAGAACCTCAAGCTGCTGCGCGCCGCCACCGACGCGCGGGGGCGCGCCCTCGAGGTCGTCGAGATCCCCGCGCCGACCGTACTGGAGGACGACGGCCACGGCTGGGTCGACTACAGCTACATCAACCACTACGTCGCCAACGGCGCGGTCGTGCTGTGCGGCTTCGACGACCCGCGCGACGAGGAGAACGCCGCGACCTTCGCGAAGCTCTTCCCCGGCCGCAAGATCGAACTCGTCGACGCCCGCGAGATCTTCGCGAACGGCGGCGGCATCCACTGCATCACGCAGCAGCAGCCGCGCGTCTGACGGCACGCGCGCGAGTGTCGAACTTCCCCCCATCTCCCGCGGGAGCTTCCACTCGTGCGAAGCGTGATCGCGGGGAGCACCCGCGATCCACTGCTCGGCAAAGCAGCGTTCGCGGTGTGCTCGGCCTGCCCATCACACCGCGAGCGCGGCCCCCGCTCCGGGGCTGGCCGGCGAGGGCGATTCGATGTCGGCGGCCGCCCGCAGGACCGGCCCGCCTGTCCGACCGGACAGCGGAGGTCTTCATGCCGCCCACCCGCCGGCCGGGAGCCGCAGCCCCGTACGGGCCTGAGGCGGGGGCTGTGACTGTACGGCCTCCGGCCCGGTCGCGCCGCAGCCGGCGGCGGGTATGAGGACGTCCTCACCATCGACGTGTTGGACGCCCGAGCCCACAGACTCGGCACTACGCGCCGTAACTGCACGCAGGGTGTGAACGTAGGCCAGGGCGTGGGGAGCCCATGGCAACCTGCGCAGTGATGAGGGGATGCTGATGGGTAGAGGTTTCCCCAAGCTTCTCGGGTGCGACAGGGCGCCGGGACGCAGAGGAAGCGGTGCAGCGAACGCTGCACGGTCCCTCGATCGAGCAGGATCGAGGGGGATGCAGCCGGATGGAAACGGATAGATATGTCCGGCTCTTTTGCATCGTCGCAGGTGAGACGCGTCACTGAAATGGGTTCGAGTCCCACCCGCCCCACCATCGCTTGGTGCAGAAGAATCGATCTGACCAGGCACTTTCCCTGGTCGGACGAGTCCGGCCGCGCTTGTGCGGGGCCTTCGCCCTCGCGTCCCCCATTGTTCGGACAGCGCGCGTGGACGCGAGCGGTCCGACACGCCCAAGTCACCCGGATGCCGCGAGGCCGCCCCCGACCGGCCCCTCTGTGAGCCACCCCACACCATCCGGCGCCGGGGCCTTACTTCTCCGGTGGGTGTGAGCGGCCGAGTCTGCGGCGGACGGGGGTTGCGGTGACGGGGGTGCCTTCGCGCAGGTCGGGAGTGGTGGCCGCGGCCTTCTCGTGCCAGCGGCCGTACCGCTCGGCGAGCGAGACCGCCGAGACGCCGTGCAGGAGGACGCTGAGGCCGACGGTGATCGCGACCACGTTCCCCAGCAGCTCCACCCCCGGGACGTGTTCCTCCACCACGAGCAGCGCCAGGACCACGGAGGCCAGACCGCGTGGCCCGAACCAGGCGATGTACGCCACGGTGGGCAGCCGCAGACCGCTCCCGGCGAGCGAGAGAGCCACGGGCAGCATCCTGATCACGGTGAGGCTGAGGACGGCGTACACGACGATCCGCCAGCTCAGGTGCTCCAGCGCGGGGCCGAGCAGGACCGCCCCGAAGACGAGGAGGCTGATCGAGGCCAGCAGCTCGCCGAGGTTCTCGGTGAACTCGGCCGTATGGTCGGGGCGCTCCTCGTCGCCGCCGGCCGGGTGCCTGCGCAGGGCGAACCCGCAGGCGAAGCCGGCGACCCACGCGGCGATGAAGCCGCTGCCCTCCGTCACCACGGCGAGTTCGTACGCCCCGGCCGCGACGGCCGGCAGATAGACGTGCCGCCACTCCCGCGTGACCCATCCCCTGGCCCGGGACCACTGCAGCAGCCGGCCACCGGCCCACCCGACCAGCAGACCCAGGACGGTGCTCAGCACCAGGGCCCGCCAGAAGACGCCGGCCACGCCCTCCGACGCGTAGTGCGTGCCCGGGATGGCCGCCAGGAACAGGAGGAAGAAGGGCAGCACCATGCCGTCGTTCAGGCCGCTCTCGACATTCAGTCCGTGACGGACGAGCGCCGGAACCCGGGGGTGGGTGATGGCGGTCTTCCCGAGGGCGGCGTCGGTCGGGGCGAGGACGGCGCCGACGAGCGCGAGCTCCCACAGGGTGAGCCCCGGCAGCAGAGGCCAGGCGAGCAGCCAGCCGGCCCCGATGGTCAGCGGAAGCCCGATGCCGAGCAGCCGCCCGGGGAGGAAGCCACCGGTCCGGAGGTCCCGTCTGCGGATCGTCATGGCATCGGTGAAGAGCAGCAGCGCCAGGGTGACTTCGAGGAGCGCGATGATCGGCGCGGCGTCGTGCGTCAGGTCGACGATGTCCAGCACCGCCGGCCCGATAAGGACGCCCGCACCGACGAACACCATCGCCGACGAGACCGGCGTCGTGGAAAGCCGCCGCGAACCCAGCGCGTACGCGGCTGTGACAGCGGCCACCGCCGCACCGGTCCAAGCACCACTGCTCATGTGCTCCTTCTACAGCTCGGTGAACCGCTGCCTGCCGACCTCGCCGGGGGACACGCCGGACGGCGTCCTGGGCCCTCGTTCGTTAGGCTTGCGGGCAGGCGTTCTCTCCGTTCTCTCCGTCGGAAGTAGGCCACCGCCGGGGCGCCGAGAAGTTTCGGTCACCCCGGGACTGGAGCGGCGTATGCCCTTTCGTCCAGCGCCCGGTCTGACGCGTGCGGGTCTCGCGGCCGTGTTCGTGGTGGCGTTGGCCGCCGCTCCCGGCCCTCCCGCGCAGGCGTTCACCGGGGGCAACCACGAGAGCATCACGCGGGCGGCCCTGCCCTGGGAGCCGGTCACGCTCTCCGCGATGGCGGATGCCCGCGACGGGGCTGTCAACGCCAATGACCATGGTGGGTACTTCCTCGTCGGGCCCCTGCACTGCGACAACGCCGACTACCTCGCCCCCCGCTACGCCCGGGACTACCCCCGCAGCCGGGACGAGGCCACCACCGAGCTCCTCGCCTGTGTCCGTACCTCCGTCGTTCGTTTCCGGAACGCGGTCCGGGCCGCCGACGGGCTCGTCGATGCCCGCGGTGCTGTCCGGGCGGAGCAGAGTGATCTTTCCTCGGCCTGTGTGTGGGACGAGACCCCCGACCGCGCCAAGTGCGACGTGCTCGAACAGCTCGGCCGCGGCTGGCACCAGCTCCAGGACTTCTACGCGCACTCGAACTGGTCCGACCGGGCCGCCCCAGGTCCCGTCGGCCCGGACAACCCGCCCGGACTGGCCCGTGACGGTGTCGCCCCCTTCCTCGACATTCGGCGCTACAGCACCATGGAGGATGCCGACTGGACCCGGGAGGCGCGGGCCCTCGTCCCCGCCGACCTCGCCACCGGCTGCTACTCCGACATCGACTCCACCGGCGTCAAGGACGGCGACTGCGCCGGCCGTGTCACGCACAACCGCGACCTGAACAAGGACACCGCCGCATCCCGCCGCTCCAAGACCGGCGACAACTTCGACCGCGCCGTTTCCGGGGCCACCGCAGAGACCACCCGCCAGTGGAACGACTTCACCGCCGCACTGCGCACGACCTATCCGGACGACCGGCGCGGCGAACAGATGATCTGCGCACTCGTCCACGACGAGCCGGCTTCGAGCTGTCCTTGAGTCCGAGTCATCCGGTCAGCTGGTACAGGCTCCTGCCGACCAGCCACAGTCCGAGCACCAGGCAGATCAGGACGATCGCCGGGTCCTTGTGGCGTTCCAGCCACCCCCGGAGCCTCACCAGGCTGAGGTGGGCCTTCTCGGGCGCGAACACCATGTACAGCTCCATGGCCAGCAGTCCGGCCGTGGACAGGACGCAGAAGCCGAGGAGCGCCACGAAGGACTGGACGTGGGAGAGGTCGGCCTTCACGACGGTGGCGGCCGCGGCGCTGACCATGCCCCAGGGCTGGAGGAGGACGGCGAGTCCGGCCGCGGACCATCCGGTGGCCTGGTCCATCCGGGACGTCAGCGACCGGCCCGATCCTTTGGGCCTCCCTTTGTCGGGGACCCCCTCGTCCGAAGCCGCCGCGGCGGGGCGGCGGCTTTTACGGCGCCTGTGCTCGCTGTAGACGATCAGGCCCACACCGATCACCAGCGTCGCCGCGAGCGCCGCGATCGAGGGCGGAGAGCGGGGTGCCGGCGGTTGCCCGCCGGTGAAGAGCAGCACCATGGCGATCACGGCCACGAGGCAGGCGAGCCAGGCGAGGATGAAGGCCAGGCCCTTGTAGACCCCGCGGGGCGCCGACACGACCAGGACGAAGGCCATCACCGGCAGCGGGTAGAGCGCGATGGCCAGGCCGATGAGGAACAGGTCGAGGATCACGGGCACGCACCCCGGACTCGGTCAGGTCGCGAGGATTCCGGTCGCGCGGAGTCGGGTCGCGCGGAGTCGGGTCGCGCGGAGTCGGCTCGCGAGGGGGCGCATGGCGTCAGCTCGCGAGGCGTCAGGTCGCGCGGAGTCGGCTCGCGAGGCGTCAGCTCGCGAGGACCTTCGCCTTGGCCTGTGCGAACTCGGCTTCCGTGATCGCGCCGCGGTCCTTGAGCTCCGCGAGCCTCGCCAGTTCCTCCGCGTGGCCGCCGCCGGTTCCGCCGGTTCCGCCGGTCCCGGCGGTCTCGCGTACGTACGAGGCGAACTGCTCCTCGTTCTGGCGGACCCGCTTCAACTCGCGTTCGCCCATGCCCCGCCCGCGGGCGATGAGGTAGATGAACACGCCCAGGAAGGGCAGCAGGATCACGAGGACGGTCCATCCCGCCTTGCCCCAGCCGCCCAGGTCGTCGTCGCGGAAGATGTCGCCGATGATGCGGAACAGCAGCATGAACCAGAGGACCCAGAGGAAGATCATCAGCATGGTCCAGAACATGTTCAGCAGCGGGTAGTCCACTGCCAGGGTCACCATCGAGTCCTTCATGGTCGAGCTCCTGCCCAGTCGTGACGGCCGCGGCTGCCCTTTCGGAAGCCGCGATCCGGCGTGACGATCTGCTTCCAGAGTGCGCCGAGGCCGAGTTCGCCGCACCCGGACGGGACCCGGCCGAGGCCGGGTCACCCGCTTGGCGGAGCACCGGCTCCGCCGGCCCGGTGACCTCCTGGTGCGCCTGCCGCCCGCCGCGGGGATCGCCTGGGACAGTGACCGCCCTCGGGCAGGGGAGCGGCACGGTCAGGGCGTTCCGTGCGAACGATGAGGGAAACGGGGAAACGTGGACGGGAATCCGACGATCCGCCGGTCGGCCGTACTCACCGCGGTGCGTGCGCTTCTGACGGTGGCGGCCGTTCTGGCCGCCTACTACCTGTTGCCGCTGGATTCGGCCTTCACCGCGGGCACCGTGGTGGTGCTCGTCGTCGGCGTCTTGCTGGTGGGGGTGCTCCTGGCCTGGCAGGTGCACACGATCCTGCGTTCCGCGCGCCCGGGGCTCCGGGCCGTCGCGGCGGTGGCGGCGGCGCTGCCCTTCTTCGTCGTGCTGTTCGCCGCCACCTACTTCCTGCTGGAGCGCAGCACACCCGAGAGCTTCAGCGAAGCGATGTCCCGGACCGACGCCCTCTACTTCACGATGACCGTGTTCAGCACGGTCGGGTTCGGCGACATCACGCCGCGCACCGAACTCGCCCGGCTGCTGACCACGGGACAGATGACGGCCAATTTCCTGCTGATCGGCGTGGCGGCCCGCTTCCTGCTGCGGGCGGTCGAGGAGGGCCGGCGCCTGCGGGGCCTCGGGGGGACGGGCGGCGAGCACGGCGGGCCGCCCACCGCGCCGTGACCCCGTCCGCCCCTCCGGTTCAGGACTCGGGCAGCTCCTCCGCGGGCAGCCGGCCCGCGTGTACGGCGTCGACCAGGGCCTGGTGGTCGCGCTCGTTCTGGTCGGCGTAGGACTCCGCGAACGTGGCGATGGCCCGGTCGAACGAGGTGCCGCTGCCCAGGTACGAGGCGATCGCGATCCGGTCGCCGGACCGCGCGTGCGCACGCGCCAGCGTGACCCCGCACACGTCGCCGAACGCCTCCATGCCCCGGGGGACCATCTGCTCCGGCACCGCGATGCCCTTCCAGTCGCGCAACTGGCGGATGTAGAAGTCGCGCCGCTTGCCGTCGATCCCGTCGACGCGCTCCCAGCCGAGGAAGATGTCGCTGGTGGCCTGCATCAAGCGCTGGCCGGAGACGACGCGCTCGCCCTGGTTGCGGTACGCGCTCGCGCCGACGTGCGCGGCCAGCACGGAGTCGTCCGCCTCCTTGGCCTGGAGGAAGAGCGGGTCCTGGTCGTCCCGGCCGAGGAGCAGGAAGATCCAGCAGCGGGTGCCGACGCTGCCGACGCCGACCACCTTGCGGGCGACGTCCGCCAGCCGGTAGTCCGCCAGGAGGGTGCGCCGATCGGACTGGAGGGTGCCGGCGTACCGGTCGATCAGGCTGCGGAACTGGCGTTCGAGGGCCGTGCGTTCGACGTCGGGCAGCAGGTCGCCGACCGGAACGAGCAGCGGGGGATCCGCCGCGATCACGGGCCGGCCGTCGACCGTCTCGGTGAGCTTGTCGAAGGCCTGGAGGCTGTCGCGGGTGCGGGCCTTCGCCATGGCGCGGGCCAGTTGCTTCTGTCCCCGCTTGTGCAGCCGGTCCGTGGCCAGGGCCTCCAGGCGGTCCGCGTCGATCTTCGCGTACCAGACGTCGATGTCGCGCATGTCCGCGAGGCGGATCATCGCCTCGCGGTAGGAACGGACCGTGCGCCGGACGATGCGTTCGCGCTCGGCCTCGTCGAAGCCGTTGGCCCGGGCGGCGATCACGAAGCTCGCCGACAGCCGTTTGACGTCCCACTCCCAGGGGCCCGGAAGCGTCTCGTCGAAGTCGTTGATGTCGAACATCAACTGCCGCTCCGGTGAGGCGAGGAGGCGGAAGTTCAGCATGTGCGCGTCCCCGCACAGCTGGGCGTGGAGCCCGGAGCGGGGGGTGTCGGCCAGGTCGGAGGCCATGATCGCGGCGGCGCCGCGGTAGAAGCGGAACGGGGACTCCGTCATCCGGGCGTACCGGATCGGGACGAGCTCCTGGACCCGTGTCGCCGACTGTCCCTCCAGGATCGTCAGCGGGTCGGTCCTGTCGGCGGCCGGCCGGTACTCGGCGTGGCTCGACCGCGGCGCGCGGCGTCGGGCTTCCTTGCCGAGCGCCGCACGCTCCTCCGGCGTGGCGTGGCGAGCCGCGCGCATTGCCGCCGTGGTCGTGTTCCGGGGCATGGAGCCCTCCTGCCCGGCCCTTTACAGGCCGTTGGAATGCCCGGCACGGGGGTCAAAGGCGACCGGAGGTGGCTTTCTGGCCTTCCCTGGCCTTCCCTGGCCTTCTCCGGTGTGGGCCGCGCCGGGCATCGATGTCGGGTGGGGGGGTGGGGGAGTGAGGGGTTGGGGGGAGGAGTTGGGTTGGGAGGGGAGGGGGGCTTCTCAGCCCTCGGCCTCGATCTCGGCGTCCGCGACGGCGATGGCGATGCCGAGTGCCGCGGAGATGTTGCCGGCTGCCGTCATGACGCGAGCGGTGCCCACGATCGGTGCGATGGCGACCAGGACGTCCTGCAGCTGCTCGGCGGTCATGCCGGTCTCGATGGCGAGTTCGATGTGGGCCGCGTAGGAGATCGGTGGGGCGTCCGAGGCGGCGAGAGCCGCGATCCGCGCGATCATGAGCATGTCCGGAGCCAGGCCGCACCGCTCGATCGAGTCGACCGTCATGGCGGCGAGCGTGTCCAGGACTGGGGTTTCCGATGCGGTGGACATCTCGTAGGTCCTTCTGTGGGTGGGGTCGGGACCGTCATTCGGTGCTGTGCGTCCAGCTGGTGCACAGTGCCCAGATGACGAACACGTCGATCGCCAGGATGGTGAGCGCCCACCACGGCTGGTACGGCAGCCAGAGGAAGTTGGCGATCGCGCTGAGGCTGGCCAGGACGATGCCCGTCGCCCTCGCCCAGTTCGCGCCCATGAAGAGGCCTACCGCGGTCAGGACGACGATGATCCCGAGTACGAGGTGGATCCATCCCCAGGCCGTCAGGTCGAACTCGAAGACGTAGTTCCCGACGCGGGCGTACACGTCGTCCTTGGCGATGGCCGTGATGCCCTGGAGGATGCCCAGGACGCCCGACAGGGACAGCAGTACCGCGGCGAACACGGTGCCCCCGCCGGCGACGCCGCCGCCGTCCCCGGACCGGTGCGCGTTCCCTGGCGCGGCGCCGGTGTTCTTCCACTGGCCTCCGGCCGGTGTTTGCTGGCTCATAGAAGTCACCTCGCAGCTTGCGGTGCGTTGCGGGGCATCCCTTCGGCCTTGATCTGCTGGTGCCTCCCCGGGATGTCGGGCCAAGGTGCCTCCCTTCGAGTATCACGGTCGCCGGGTCGGCGTGCTCGACGGCGGCGTGACCGCCCCTGCCCGAGGCGGGCGGGCGACGCGGTGGAGTAACCCGGAGTGCGGGTCTCGCTACGACGAGTACCTAATGGGGGGCAGGTGTTTTCTCCCCAGCCGCCACGGGAGTGTCATGAGTACGCCGCCCGAGCCGCCCCAACCGCCCGAGCCGCCCGAGCAGCCACGGCCGCCCCAGCCTCCGCCGCCGCCCGAGCCTCCGCCGCCGTCCCAGCCGCCACCGCCGCCAGGGCCGCCCGACTCCGCTCCTCCCGCTCCGCCACCGCCACCGGGCCGGAAGGGCTCGCTCGCCGGACGGATCGCGATGAGCACCGTCTCGGCCGTACTGATCACGCTCACCTGCATCCTCGTTCCGGTGTCCCTGATCACCGTCTGGGTGCACGACATCGTGCTCGACAACGGCCGGTACGTGTCGACGGTCGCCCCGCTCGCGTCGGATCCGGCGATCGAGGCGGCGGCCGTCAAGCGGATCGCCGAGGCCGCCGACGCCAAGGTCGACGGCGCGCAGGTCACGTCCGACATCGCGGCCTGGCTGGAGTCCCAGGGGCTGCCGCCCCGGGTCGGCGACGCGATCAAGTCGCTGGGCCCGCAGCTGGATTCGGCGGTCGACCAGGCCGTCACCAAGCTGGCGACCCGCTTCGTCGAGAGCGACCGGTTCGAGACCGTCTGGACCGAGGCCAACCGCGTCGCCCACACGGCCGTGGTGCACGCGCTGACCGGCGAGGGCCGCGGCTCCGTG
This sequence comes from Streptomyces sp. NPDC056169, assembly GCF_042268445.1. Taxonomy (NCBI): domain Bacteria; kingdom Bacillati; phylum Actinomycetota; class Actinomycetes; order Kitasatosporales; family Streptomycetaceae; genus Streptomyces; species Streptomyces sp. NPDC056169. The sequence goes on from NZ_JBHJUO010000013.1 coordinate 281,029, forward strand.
GAGGTCAGCGGCGGCACGGTCACCCTCGACGTGGGAGCCGCCGTCGAGCAGGTCAAGAAGGACCTCGTGGACGCCGGGCTCTCCCCGGCGGCGAAGATCCCCGAGGTCAACAAGCAGATGGTGCTCTTCCAGTCCGACAAGCTGGAGAAGATCAGGGACGGGGTCCATCTGCTCGACGTCGTCGGCAACTGGCTGCCCATTCTCACGGTGGTGCTCGGCGCGATCGGGGTGGTGCTCGCCCGGCGCCGTCGCCGCGCCCTGGTGACCACGACCCTCGGCGCCGCCGCGGCCTGTCTGGTGCTCGCCATCGGCCTGGTGATCGCCCGCCGCTACTACCTCGACCATCTGCCCGAGCAGGTGCAGTCACCGGCCGCGGCCGCGGCGATCTTCGACACGCTGGTGCGCTTCCTGCGGGTCAGCATCCGCACCGCGCTCGTCCTCGGGGTCCTGGTGGCGCTCGGCGCCTACCTGTCCGGTACGGGCCGCCTGCCGCGCGCCGTGCGCGGCTTCGCCGACCGCACGGCCGACTCCGCCGCGCGCTGGGGTGCGGCCCACGGCGTGCACACCGGGAAGGTGGGCACCTGGGTGGACACCTACCGCCGGTGGCTCACCATCGGGGTGCTGCTCGTCCTGGCGCTGATCTTCGCCTTCTGGAACCACCCGACGGTGCTCACCGTGCTGTTGATGGTGCTCATCCTGCTCGTCGTCCTCGCCGTGCTGGCGCTGCTCGCCGCGACTGGACGCGAGCGTCGCGACGAGGCGGTCCCCAAGGGGTGAGCCGGCTCCGGCCGGGACGACCGCCGCACCGCCACCCCGCCCGTTCGTCGTGCGGGGTGGCGAGCGCGTCAGCGCCTCAGCGCGTCAGTACGTCATGCGTCGTCGGTGCGTCGGCGCGTCGTCAGTACGTGAGGATGCCCGGGTCCGTGGAGCTCGGGGCGCCCGTCTCCACGTGGCCCGCGAGGCGGCGGAGGTAGTCCGCGTTCGACGGGGTCGTGACGGTCACGTCGTACCAGCGGGCCGAGGCCGTCAGGTCCAGGGAGCGGGTGACCGTCGTGCCCTTCGGGACCGGGACCGTCAGCGGGGGGCCCGCGTAGGCGTTGGTCACGGTCAGCTGGGCGTCGGAGGCCGTCGCGTTGGTGAACGTGAGGTCCAGCTTGCCCGTGGTGGCGTTGTGGCGGGCGGTGACCTCGGTGACCGCGGTCTTGCCGGGGGAGCGGAACTGGCGCACGAAGCCGTTGGGGCCGTGGACCGTGAGGTCGGTGAGGGTCTTGGAGTACTTGGTGTTCCAGGTGTCCGAGAGGGACTTGTTCGCCTCGGTCGTGTACGTCCAGGGGGCGTCCGTGCGGTTCGCCGAGGTCACGTAGAACTGGGCGCCCGCCGAGGGCCCGCCGCTGAAGGTCAGGCGGTAGGTGCCGGCGGCGGTGTCGGCGGCGCCGTCCACGTACGGCGCGTACCGCAGCGGGCGGGTGGGTTTGGTGCCCGGCTCCTGGCGGGGCATCGTGCCGACGGCCGGGGCGGTGGCCGGGAAGTCGGGGTGGCGGTCCTTGTCCGGCGGGTAGTAGCCGGCCGTCGGCGGGAGCGGGGCCGGCTGCGTGTCCGTGCGCGTGAAGTCGAACGCCGAGGTCAGGTCGCCGCAGATGGCCCGCCGCCAGGGCGAGATGTTGGGCTCGCGCACCCCGAAGCGGCTCTCCATGAAGCGGATCACCGAGGTGTGGTCGAAGGTCTCCGAGCAGGTGTAACCACCCTTCGACCAGGGGGAGACCACGATCATCGGGACGCGGGGGCCGAGGCCGTACGGGCCGGCCGCGTAGCCGACCTTGCCGGGGAACCAGTCCTGGGCGGTGGGGGCCGTGGACTTGCCCCAGGAGGCGTCGGCGGGGACGTACGGCGGGACCACGTGGTCGAAGAAGCCGTCGTTCTCGTCGTACGTGATGAAGAGCGCCGTACGGGCCCACACGTCCGGGTTCGAGGTCAGCGCGTCCAGGACCTGCGCGATGTACCAGGCGCCGTAGTTCGCGGGCCAGTTGGCGTGCTCCGAGAAGGCCTCGGGCGCGGCGATCCAGGAGATCTGGGGGAGATCGCCTGCCTGTACGTCGGCGCGGAGCTTGTCGAAGTAGCCTTCGCCGGCCTTGGCGTTCGTGCCCGTGCGGGCCTTGTCGTGCAGCGGGTTGCCCGGCTGCGCGTTCCGGTAGTTGTTGAAGTAGAGCAGCGAGTTGTCGCCGTAGTTGCCGCGGAAGGCGTCGCCGATCCAACCCCAGGAGCCGGCGGCGTTCAGGCCGTCGCCGATGTCCTGGTAGATCTTCCAGGAGACGCCCGCCGTCTCCAGGCGCTCGGGGTAGGTGGTCCAGCCGTAGCCCGCCTCGGCGTTGTTCAGGACGGGCCCGCCGCCGGTGCCGTCGTTGCCGACGTAACCGGTCCACATGTAGTAGCGGTTGGGGTCGGTCGCGCCGATGAACGAACAGTGGTACGCGTCGCAGATGGTGAAGGCGTCGGCGAGCGCGTAGTGGAACGGGATGTCCTCACGGGTGAGGTGCGCCATCGTGGCCTTGGTCTTGGCCGGGATCCAGTTGTTGTACTTGCCCTTGTTCCACGCGCTCTGGCCGCCCTGCCAGTCGTGGTTCAGGCCCTGGAGGTACTCCATGCCCAGCTTGTCGCTGGTCGGCCGGAAGGGCAGCGTGGCCTTCCCGGAGTTGTCCTCCTGATTCCAGACCGACTTCCCGCTGGGCAGCGTCACGGGGCGCGGGTCGCCGAAGCCCCGTACGCCCTTCATCGCGCCGAAATAGTGGTCGAAGGAACGGTTCTCCTGCATCAGGACGACGATGTGCTCGATGTCCTGGATCGTGCCGGTGGAGCCCTGCGCCGGTATCGAGGCGGCGCGGGCGATGCTGTCCGAGAGCATCGTGAGCGCGGCGGCGCCGCCGGTCAGCTGAAGGAACCGGCGGCGGTTGAGGTCGGCCATGGGGGAGTTGCCCTCCGGGAGTGCGTACGGACAGTGGGGGTGCGGGTGCGTGACCGGCGGGCCGGCCCGCGGGCGCCCCAAGGAGAGCGCCCGCGGGCCACCGCCCGGCGGCCGTCCCATGACTGCCCGTCGTACGGCAGACGAATCCCCCGTGCCCGAACGTGAAAACTCACAAGTGAACGCCCCCGGTGGGTCGATGACCTCCGGGGGCGCGCGGAAAGCAACAGAAAGCTACTCGACGACCAGCTCGACCTGGATGTTGCCGCGGGTGGCCTTCGAGTACGGGCAGAAGGCGTGGGTCTTCTCCAGGAGGGTCAGGCCGGCCTCGCCCTGGAGGTGGTCCGGGAACTCGGCGCGCATGATCACCGCGAGGCCGAAGCCGCCGTCCGCCGGGTCCTTGCCGATGGAGACCTCGGCCGTGATCGAGGCGTCCGCGATGTCGATCTTCTCCTGGCGGGCGACCACGCCCATCGCGCTGGCGAAGCAGGCCGCGTACCCGGCGGCGAAGAGCTGCTCGGGGTTGGTGCCCAGGCCGTTGCCGCCCAGGGCCTGGGGGTGGGCGAGGGGGAGGTCGATGTGGCCGTCGGAGCTGACGGCGCGGCCCTCGCGGCCGTTGGCGGTGGCGACGGCGGTGTAGATCGCGTCCATGGTTCTTCCGTTCCTGTCCTCGGGGGCGGTGTCCCTCTGCGGTGTCTCTATTAGTAGCGCACGATTCAGTTGTGCACAACTGAATGGCGTGTGAGGTGTCCTCGCGTATCCTGGAGCCATGGAGACGCTCGACACGGTCCCGGACGAGGAGTTCCTCCGGCTCGACCACCAGATCTGCTTCTCGCTGCACGCGGCGACCCGCGCCTTCAACGGCGTCTACCGCGAGGCGCTCAAGGAGCTCGGGCTCACCTATCCCCAGTACCTCGTCATGCTCGTGCTCTGGGAGCACGGCGAGCTGCCCGTGAAGGGGATCGGCGAGCGGCTGCGGCTCGACTCCGGGACCCTGTCGCCGCTGCTCAAGCGGCTCGAAGCGGCCGGATACGTCGAGCGGCGGCGCAGCCCCGAGGACGAGCGGTCCGTCACCGTACGGCCGACCGGCGACGGGACCGCGCTCAAGGCGAAGGCGCTCGGCGTCCCGCGCCGCATCGCCGCCGCCACCGGGCTGCCGCTGGAGGACATCCGCGACCTGCGGGAACGGCTCGACGCCCTGGCCGTCCGGCTCGACGCCGTCGACCCGGACGCCCTCTCCTCCTGCACCTAGGGGGTGTCTTGCCGATCAGGGCCGGACAGGCCCTGGGCGGCCTCAGGGTGCGGTGATCACCAGGGCCGCGTTGTGCCCGCCGAAGCCCACCGACGTGGAGACGGCGAGCCGGATCCGGGACGCCCGGGCGGTGGTCGGCACGTCCAGGTCGATGCCCTCGCCCGGCTCGGTGAAGTTCGCGGTCGGCGGCACCGTGCTCTCCGCGACCGACAGCACCGTGAGCGCCGCCTCCACCGCGCCCGCCGCACCCAGCAGGTGCCCGGTCACCCCCTTCGTCGAGGTCACCGGCGGCCCGTGCGGCAGCAGGCGCGCGAGGACCGCCGCCTCCACGGCGTCACCGCGCGGCGTACCGGTCCCGTGCGCGTTCACCAGGTCGACGTCGCCCGCCGCCGCGCCCGCCTCCGCGAGCGCCGCGCGGACCGCCCCGGCGAGGCCGGAGCCGTCGGGCCGCGGCGCCACCACGTGATGCGCGTCCGAGGTCGCCCCGTACCCCCCGATCAGCGCCCGCGTACGGGCCCCCCGCGCCGCCGCGTCGGCCGGCCGTTCCAGGACCAGGAACCCCGCCCCCTCCGCCATCACGAACCCGTCCCGGTCCACGTCGAACGGCCGCAGCCCGCCCGACGGGTCGTGGAAGCGGTGGGAGAGCGCCCGGAGCCGGTCGAAACCGGCGACGTAGAAGGAGCTCAGCGAGGCGTCGGAGCCGCCCGCGAGGACGATGTCGCAGCGGCCGAGGGCCAGCAGGTCGAGCGCGACGCCGATCGCCGTGGCGCCCGAGGCGCACGCCGTGGTCACCGCCATCGACGGACCCCGGACGCCGAACTCCACCGCCAGCTGCGCCGCGACCGCGTTCGGCAGGGCGCCGGGAACGGCGAACGGGGACATGTCCCCGGGCCCGTCCTCTCGGACCACCGCGAGCTGCCGCTCGTACGTGAGGGTGCCGCCCGCCCCCGTCCCGGCGACCACGCCGACCCGCGCCCCGTCCCAGCCACCGGCGTCCAGACCGGCGTCCGCGAGCGCCTCCCGCGCCGCGACCAGCGCGAGGACCGCGCTCCGGTCCGGCCGCCGCGCCACCGCTGCCCTGCCGATCCCGCCGGGCGGCTCGGGAGCCCGGCACGCCAGGAAGCGCAGTCCGTCCAGCTCCTCCAGGCCTGCGGTGGGCTTCCCCACGCGCACCGTCTCCCAGGTCGCCGCCCGGTCCGCGCCCGCCGGGGTGAGGAGACCCACCCCGGTGACGGCCGCGCCCGGGACGGCCCGCCGGACCCCGGGCATCAGGCCACCGCCGCGTACCGCGCGACCAGGCCCTCGACGGCGGCGACGGTCGGCGCCGCGTACAGCTCCTCCTCCGGCACCGGGATGCCCAGCTCCTTGCGCAGGACGAGCGCGAGCTCGGTGAGCAGGAGCGAGTCGAGACCGGCCTCCTCGCGGGTCGACTCCGGAGTGATCTCCGCCGGGTCGAGGCCGAGCGAGACCAGCAGGTTCTTCAGTTCGTCGAAGGTCATGGCGTTCCTCAGGAGAGTCGGGATCAGAGGGAGTGCGGGGTGGTGGCGCGCGCGTGGTTGAGGCCGAGCAGGACGCAGACGTCCGTCAGGAGCGGCACGTGGTACGCGAGGGGCCGCGGGCCCGCCTGGTCGGGGCGGGAGACGAAACCGCCGTCCGGCCGCTGCCGCTCCAGGAGATGGCGCACCGCGCGGTCCGTCGCCCCCCGGGCGGTCGGCGCGCACGGCGCGGCCGGCCCGTCCCGCCCCCGGGAGACGGCGATCAGCGCGTACGCGGTGCTGATCGGATCGCTCGGCTCGGCCGGTACGTGCCCCCAGCCGCCGTCGGCGTTCTGGGTCGCGACCAGCCGGTCCACGGCCCGCGCCCGCGCCCGCGCGACCCCGGCCTCCAGGGCGTGCCCGGGCGGGGCGACGGCGCGGAAGGAGTCGTAGGCGAGGACGGAACGGAACAGGGCGTTGCTCTCGTTCAGGCTCCAGCTCCGCTCGAACGCCCCGGCTCCCTCCTGCCGCGCCACGACGAACCGGACCGCGGCCTCCACCGCCGGCCGGTGCCCGGGCTCCGGGGCCAGCGCGTTCACGGCGGCCGCCGTTATCGCCACTTCGGAGGCGGTGCCGTGTTCGAAGGTCGGGAAGCCGCCGTCCCCGCCCTGCCGGTCGAGGAGGTACCGCTCGCCGGCCGCCACCGCGAGGCCGTTCCGCTCCGGGGCCGTGGCCCGCAGGAACTCCACGCAGTACGCGGTGTCGTCGACGTCGCTCTGCCCCACGCCCCGGTCGAACCCCCAGCCCCCGTCCGGGTTCTGCCGCTCGGTCAGGGCGGCGGCCAGGGCCCGCAGCGTGTGCGCGGGAGCGCCCGCCCCGGCGAGCGCGAGACCGCCGGTCGCCGTCGCGAAGACGTCCATGCCCGTGATGAAGGGCAGCCCGCCGTCCCCGCGCAGCCAGGTCCGCAGCTCCTGAGCCCGCGCACGGACGGCCGCCGCGTGTCCGGGCCGGTGCCGGAGCGCCAACAGGGCGAGGATCCGGGCGAGATGGTTGCCGTACGGGGGCGGGCCGGGGAGCGAGCAGGGCGCGAGCGTCCGCCAGTCGTCGTCGGTGACGAGGTGCGGGACGCCGGTGCCGAAGGCGTACAGGACCTTCAGCGCGGCCATCTCCGTGACCAGCCACCGCTGTTGGCCGCGCGCCTCGAAGACCGGCTCGCCCGAGGAGAGTTCGGGGAACGGATGGGCGCCGAGCTCCGCCAGGACCGTCCGGAACATCAGCCGCTTGCGCCCGGCGGTGAAGTGGTCGAAGCCGCCGAGCAGGCGGTTCAGCGCGGCCCGCCCGTCCACGTACTCGCCGAGCGCCGCACGTGCCGCGGCCTCCTGTACGGGGTCGGGGGCGCCCTCGTCGACCGCGACCTTCAGGAAGCGGGTCAGCTGCTCCTGGGCGTCCGGGTCGACGTTCGTCACCGTGAGCAGCCGCAGGGCCAGGGCGGATTCCAGGATCCGGCCGTCGCACGGGGCGCGGAGCAGCCCGTCCGGCCCGGCCGCCGCCACCAGCCGGGTCGCCAGCCGGGCCCGGGCCCGGTCGAGGCCGGCCCGGTCGAGGCCGGGGCGGCCGGGGCGCACGGGGTCCGGGGGCGGCGCCGAACCGGGCAGCGCGCCCGGGACGGCGAGGGAGGCGCCGCGTAAGGGCAGCGCGCAGGACGTCGACATGGTGGGGTCCTTCGTCGGGATCGTACGAGAGAGGTACTGGTCAGAGGGGGAACAGGCGGCGGACGGCCTCGGCGCCGGCCGGGACCAGCGGGGTGTACCCGCCGGTGAGGATCGACAGCGGCGCGACGAAGCCGCACCAGGCGATCTCGGCCGGGTCGGGCCGGGGCGCGCGGTTCACGGTCCAGCGGTGGACCGTCAGGAAGCAGGCGCCGTGCGGATCGTCGACGCGGATCCGGTACGCCTCGGCGAGACCGGGCGCGGACACCCAGCCCAACTCCTCCCGGAGTTCCCGCAGCGCCGCCGCGAGGTACGCCTCGCCCGCCCGCACCGCCCCGCCGACCAGCACGTCGTAGTGGTCCGGGTAGGCGGGCGCCGAGGTGGTCCGCCGGTACAGCAGGACGCGGCCGGCGTGGTCGGTGCAGACGGTCGCCGCGTACCGGCGCAGCAGGCCGGACGGGGTCCCGGTCGCCCGCCGGCCCTGGGCGACCACCCGGTCCCCGGGATCGACGTAGTCGACCCGCTCGTGGGGCCGCGCGGTCATGTCCGCTCGCGGACGCGCGCGTACAACGGGCCGGCCGGGCGCAGGTTGATGCCGAACACCGGCTCGCCCGCCGGTTCGGTCGTCTCGACGGTGAACCGGGAGAGGAGCGCGCCCAGGAGCGTCTCCATCTCGCGCATCGCGAAGCGGGTGCCGAGACAGGCGCGCGGGCCGATGCCGAAGGGAAGGTACGCGCCCGGCCGCAGCGGCGTCCGGACGGGGAAGCGCTCCGGCACGAAGGCCTCGGGATCGGGCCACACCTCCGGGTCGCGGTGGGTGAGGTAGGGGCAGACGAGGAGGTCCGTACCGGCGGGGATCCGCCGGCCGTCGAGCATCTCGTCGGCCGCGGCGTGGCGCGGGAGCAGCCAGCCCGTGGGGTAGAGCCGCAGCGTCTCGGAGAGCACCGCCTCGACGGCCCGCGCGTCGCCCGCGGCCCGCTCCATGACCTCGGGGTGCCGGTCGAGCAGGACGAAGGCCCAGGTCAGGGTGCGGGCGCTGCTCTCGTACCCGGCGACGAGCAGCGTGACGAGCTCGTCGCGGATCAGCCGGTCCGTGTACGCAGGGTCGGTCTCGGCCGCGCGGAGGAGCCGGTCGAGGACGCTCGGTCCGTCGCCGTCGCCGTTGTCGTCGCCGTTGTCGTCGCCGTCGCCGTCGCCGTCGCTGTTGCCGTCGGCACTGGCACCGGCACCTGCACCGGCACCGGCGGCCGTGCGCCGGCTCCGGGCCTCCGCGATGGCCCGGTGCATCCGCTCGTCCAGGGCCGCGAGCGCGGTCTCCATCTCGGGCGGGAGCGCGGCGGCGCCGCCCACGTCGGCGGGGAGCGCCGCGACGATGTCCTGCACGGCCGCCAGGTCGACGTACGTCTCCTGGTCCAGGGGACGGTCGGTCAGCGAGCGCCAGATCGTGTCGACGGTGAAGAACTGCGTGTCCTCGGCGATGTCCGTCGGCTCGCCCCGGCGGGCCCGCTCCGCCCAGCGGTCGACGACCCGGTCGGCCGCCGCGGCGATGTGGTGCTCCCAGCGCCGGATGCCGCGACCGGTGAACATCGCCTGGAGGAGCCGGCGTTGGGACCGCCAGGCCTCGCCCGTGGCGGTCAGCATCCCGTCGCCGATGAGGGGTCTCGCCCGGTGCGACCGCTTCACGTACCGGTCGCCGCCCACGCCGAGGACCTGGTGCACATGCCGGGGCTCCGTGATCAGGACCGCCGCCCGGCCGCCACGGCGGAAGCCGGTGAGGCGGCCGGGCGTACGGGCCTGGCGCAGGAGGTCGACGAGCGGGGCGCCGGAGGCGGACCAGGCCGCCACGACGGAGTCGTCGAGGAAATCCGGCAATGAGGGCACGGCGGGGTCGTCGGGGAGCATGCCGTCCGTCACGCATTGCGATTGCATGATGACGTATCGTAGCGGTCCGTGCGATCTTCAGATCCTGTGCGATCTTCCGTCCGGCCGTCCGTCGGATCATCCCTCCGGCCCTCAGGGGCCGTTCCGCTCTCGGTGCTCGACCGGCTCTCCCTGGACGTGGCGGCGCTCCATGCCACGGACTCCGCGCTCCACCTCGGCGCGCTCATCACCCTGGAGGGTGAACCACCCTCCAGGGATGAGGTGGTGGAGCACCTGAAGGGCCGGCTCGCCCGACTCCCCGAGCTCGCCCACCGGTTGGCCGGGCGCCCCGGGCGCCCGCACTGGGAGCCCGACCCCCGCTTCGACCCCGACCGTCACCTGTACGAGCTACCCGGCTCCACCGACCGCGCGACGGTCCTCGCCGAGCTCCTGCGGCAACCCCTCCCGCGCGACCGGCCGTTGTGGGGGATCTGGCTCGTCCGCCGGGTCGGCGGCGGATACGGGCTCTGCTACCGCGCCCACCATGCCTTCCAGGACGGCGCCGCCGCCGTCGCGACCCTGGAACGGCTCCTCGGCCCCGAGGAGGCGCCGCGCCCCCGCGCCCCCTCCTTCCGGCCGCCCCGGCCCGTCCCCTGGGCCGCCGTCCTCCCCGAACTCCGGCCCCCGCGCCGCGTCACCTGGTGGCCGGCCCTCGACACCCCGCCCTCCCAGGCCTACGCCACGACCCTCACCGACGTCGACACGGCCCGGCTCCACGCGCTCGGGCGCCTCACCGGGGCCACCGTCCCGCAGCTCTGTCTGACCCTCGCCACCGAGGCCCTGCGCGCCTGGCACCCGCACGACTGGGAACCCGGCGGCCCCGGCCACGGCCTCGGGCTCCGCACCAACCTCGCGATCAGCGTCCGGGACCCCGACGACCCGCTGCCCCTGCTCGGCAACCGCGTCGCCGTCGCCGGCGTCGACCTGCCCTGCGGCGACCCCGACCCCCGCCGGCGCCTCGACCGCGTCGGCCGGGCGCTCGACTACGCACGGCTCGCCCGGCTGACCGACGCCCACCGCGTGATCCTGCGCCGACTCCCGTACCGCGTGGGCCGGTTGGCGCTCACCCGCAGCATCGACGCCCGGTACACGCCGCTCGGCGTCGCCGACCTGCGGGTCCGGCGGCCCCTCGGCTTCGCCGGGGTCCCCGCCTCCGGGGTGTACGCCCTGCCCGTCATGGTCCCGGGGCAGCCGCTCTTCGTCGCCTGGGTCACGCACCGCCGCCGCCTCCACGTCACGTTCACGACCGACACCGCCCTCGCCGGAACCGACCGGCTGCCCGGGGCCTGGCACGCGGCCCTCACGGAGCTCGAACGACGGGCGGCGGACGGCGAGTTCGCACGGAATCCGGCCGTGGCGGGGGCGCGGTGAACGCGGGCGGCCGGGCGGCTGATGCCGCCCGGCCGGGACCGTCGTGTGCTGCGGGGACTCACGTGCGGGGGACGCCCCGCAGGAGGGCGAGGACCACGACCGCCGTCACCAGGGCGAAGGCCGCGCTGAGCGCCGAGGCCGTGTGCAGGGCCGTGGTGAACGCCTCCCGGGCCTGGGCGATCAGGCCCGGGTCGGTCAGGGTGAGCGCCGCGCCCAGGCTCTCGTGGGCCGCAGCCGGGGCGTCCGCCGGGATGCCCGTACGGTAGACGGCCACGGCCACGCTGCCGGTCACCGCGATCCCCAGGGCCAGGCCCAGGTCGTACGCCGTCTGCCCGGTGGCGGCCGCCGCGCCCGCCTTCTCCGGCGGGGCGGCGCCCACCGCGAGCGCCGTCCCGAGGACGCTGATCGGCGCCGCGCCGAACATGATCACGGCGAGGCCCAGGGCCGCCACCACCACCCCGGAGGCCAGGGCGATCACCGCGTACCCGACGAGCGAGACGAGGAGCCCGCCGGCCAGGACGTACGCCGGGCGGACGCGGGCGGCCACGAACGGCGTCAGCTGCGAACCGGCGATCAGGGCGGCCGCCCCCGGCAGCAGCCACAGCCCCGCGTCGAGCGGGGAGAGCCCCGCGACCGACTGGAGGTACTGCGGGATCAGGTACTCGACGCCGTTGAGCGCGGTCATCCCCAGGAGCAGCGTGAGCAGCGCCCCCGTGAAGGCCCGGTTCCGGAAGAGCCTGAGGTCGAGGAGCGGAGTCGCGAGCCGGTTCTGCCGGCGGACGAAGAGGACGGTGAAGGCGCCGCCGAGAGCGAAGGCGACCGCCGCCTCCGCCGTCGGGCCGTGCGCCGCCAGCGACTTCACGCCGTACACCAGCGGCAGCACCGCGACCAGGAAGAGGGCCACGCTCGCCGGATCGAGCCGCCCCGGCTTCGGGTCGCGGTACTCGGGCAGCAGCAGCGGGGCCGTGACCAGCGCGATCAGCATGACGGGCAGGCCCATCAGGAAGACCGACCCCCACCACCAGGCCGCGAGCAGCACCCCGCCGACGACCGGCCCGATCGCGAGCCCGACCGAGAGGGCGGTCACCCACATCGCGATCGCCGTGGCCCGCTGCCGGGCGTCCGTGAACATCTGGCTGATCAGGGCGAGCGTGGACGGCAGGACCGCCGCGCCGGCCACCCCGAGGAGGGCGCGGGCCACGATCAGCGTCCCGGCGTTCGGGGCGTACGCGGCGAGCAGCGAGGCGAGCAGGAAGCCCGCCGAGCCCGCCATCAGGAGCCTGCGGCGGCCGAGCCGGTCCCCGAGCGTGCCCATGATGACGAGCGTCGCCGCCGTGAGGAAGCCGTAGATGTCGGTGATCCACAGCAACTGGGCGCCGCTGGGCCGCAGATCGGCGGAGAGGTACGGGGTGGCCAGCCACAGCACCCCGAGGTCGGCCGTCATCAGGGTGACGGGGAGCAGGAGGACGGCGAGGCCGAGCCACTGGCGGGCCCCGGCCCGGGGCGGTGCGGCCGGGGTGGCGGCCGTCAGGGTCTTCGTCATCGCGGGAGCTCCTCGTCCACGGTCCGGTCCGATTCCACGAGCAGCTCGGCCACCCGGGCACCGCGCAAGTCCTTCGCCACACCGGAGAGTTCGGTGCCGTGCACGACGCCGACCCGGGCGTCCGGGAGGCCGCAGAACGTCGCGATGCCGACCCGGAGCATGAGATCGAGGGCCGCCTCCATGCCGAGCCGCTCGATCTCCTCGGCCGTACCGCCCATCAGGGCGAGCCACAGCAGGCGCTTGCCCGCGAGGCGGGGGCGGCTGCGCCCGTAGGCGAAGCCGTAGTTCCACACCCGGTCGATCCAGCCCTTGAGGATGGCCGGGGGCCCGAACCACCACACCGGGAAGACGACCAGGATGTCGTCGGCGGCCAGGATCCGGTCCATGTGGGCGTGGACCTCGGGGGAGTAGGTCTTCTCGCGGTCCTCCCAGTCCGGCTCGTCGGCCGGGCGGAGCGCCGGGTCGAACCCCTCGGCGTACAGGTCGAGCACGTCGACGGTGTGGCCCTCGTTCTTGAGGCGGGCGTGCTGGCGCTCGGCGACCTGCGCGGTGAGGGAGTCGGATCGGGGGTGGGCGAGGACGAGGAGGACATGGCGGGTCACGGCGGGGATCCTTCACATGGAGGGGGCGGGCGGGTGCGGGTCAGAGACCGAGGCCGGAGCCGCCGCTCGCATCGATGTTCTGGCCGGTCACCCACCGGGCGGCGTCGGAGGCGAGGAAGCCGACGACGTCGGCCACGTCGTCCGGCTGGCCCACCCGGTCGAAGACGGAGAAGCCGGCGGCGTGCGCCTTGGCGGCGGGGTCGGCCATCCACGGGTGGATGTCGGTCTCGATCGTGCCCGGGGAGACCGCGTTGACCGTGATGCCCCGGGAGCCGAGGGTCTGGGCGAGGGTGAGGGTCAGCACCTCGACGGCGCCCTTGGACGCGGCGTACGAGGTCATGCCGGGGAAGGCGACCTTGGTGACCCCGGAGGAGATGTTGACGATCCGGCCGCCGTCGCGCAGCCGGCCGAGCCCCTGCTTGATGATGAAGAACGGCGCCTTGGCGTTGACCGCGAAGACCCGGTCGTAGTCGGCCTCCTCGACCTCGTGGATCAGGCCGGGGCCGGCGATCCCGGCGTTGTTGACGAGGATGTCGAGGCCGTCGGCCTGCTCGTCGAAGGCCTTCCACAGGGCCTCGGCGTCGCCGGGGACGCCCAGTTCGGCGCGGATCGCGAAGGCGCTGCCCCCGGCCTCCTCGATCGCGGCGACCGTCTCCTTCGCGGCCGTCTCGTTGCTCGCGTAGTGGACGGCGACGCGGGCGCCGTCGGCGGCGAGGCGGAGGGCGATCGCCCGGCCGATGCCCCGGCTCGCGCCGGTGACGAGGGCGGTCTTTCCGGCGAGGGCGGCGGTGGTGGTCGTGGCGGTGTTGGTGGCGGTGGTGGTGTCGCTGCTCATGTCCGGCTCCTGGTGGGTGTCTGTTCCGTCGTTTCCTGCTGACGGGGACGACTCTGCCGGGAGGGTGTTCGGGTCCGGCTCGGATCCTGTTCGGGCCTGGTCCGGGCCCTGTTCGGGGCCTGTTCGGGCCGGGTTACGGTGGCCGCATGCGATTCGCGGTGCTGGGGGAGACGTCCGTACGGACCGAGGACGGGCGGCCCGTACGGGTGCCGGAGCTCAAGGTCCGGGCCCTGCTCGCGGCCCTGCTCGTCGACGCGGGCCGGCCGGTCTCCGCGTACCGCCTCGTCGACGACCTCTGGGGCGACGAACCGCCCGGCAGCCCGCTGCGCGCCCTCCAGGCCAAGGTCTCCCAGCTGCGCCGCGCCCTGGACGAGACCGAGCCCGGCGGGCGCGAACTCGTCGTCACACGGGCCCCGGGCTACCTCCTCGACGTGCCCGAAGGGGCCCTGGACGCCCACCGGTTCGCGGCGCTCACCGCCCGCGCCCGGGACACGGCCGCGCCGCGCGCCCGGGCGGATCTGCTCGGCGAGGCCCTCGGGCTGTGGCGCGGGCCGGCGTTCGCTGACTTCGCGGCGGAACCCTTCGCCCGGGCGGCGGCCGACCGCCTGGAGGAGGAACGGCTCTCCGCGCGCGAGACGCTGGCGGAGGCTCGCCTCGAACTCGGCGAACACGACGTGCTGGTCGGCGAGTTGGCGGAGCTCGTGGCCCGTCACCCGCTGCGCGAGCGGTTGCGCGCGGCACAGCTCCGGGCCCTGTACCGCGCGGGGCGGCAGAGCGAGGCGCTCGCGGGGTACGAGGAGCTGCGCGCCCTCCTCGCCGACGAGCTCGGGCTCGACCCGAGCCCCGAACTGGCCGCGCTGCACACGGCGATGCTCCGGCAGGACGCCGGTCTTTCGGCTCCCGTGCCGGCGCCCGCGGCTGTGGCTGAGGCCGTACCCGCGTCGTTGTCGGGCCCGGCTGCCGTCGGCGGGTCCGCGCGGGGCAACCTTCCCGTGCCGCTCAGCGGGATCGTCGGCCGCGACGAGGCCGTGGCGGAGGTGACCGGGCTGCTGCGCGAGCGGCGGCTCGTCACCCTGACCGGACCCGGCGGCGTCGGGAAGACCCGGCTCGCCGTCGAGGCGGCGCGGCAGGTGGAGGAGGAGTTCCCGGACGGCGTGTGGCTCGTCGAGTTCGCCGGTGCGGGCGGCGAGCTCGCCGAGGTCGCCGCCGCCGCGCTCGAACTGCGCGACGACGGGGGGTGGGGGCTGCGGCCCGACGGGGAACGGCCGCCCACCACGGCGGAGCGGCTCGCCGAGGTCCTGCGCGGGCGGCGGACCCTGCTCGTCCTGGACAACTGCGAGCACGTCGTCGACGAGGCCGCCTCCCTCGCCGAACTGCTGCTGCGCGCCGCCCCCGGCCTCGTCGTCCTGACGACCAGCCAGGAGCCGCTGGCGCTCGCGGGCGAGACGCTGTGGGCGGTGGAACCGCTCGACACGGACGGCGCGTTCGCCCTCTTCACGGCCCGGGCGGCCGCCTCCGCGCCCGGCCTCGCCCTCGACGCGCCGGCCCGGGAGGCGGTACGGGGGATCTGCCGCCGCCTCGACGGCATCCCGCTCGCCCTGGAGCTGGCCGCGACCCGCGTCCGCGCCCTCGGGGTGCACGGCCTCCTGGAACGGCTCGACGACCGGTTCCGGCTCCTCGACGCGGGGCTGCGCGGCGCGCCCGCCCGGCAGCAGACGCTGCGGGCGGTCATCGACTGGAGCTGGGAGCTCCTGAGCGCACCGGAGCGGACGGTCCTGCGCCGCCTCGCCGTCCACGCGGAGGGCTGCACCCTGGCGGCGGCGGAGTGGGTCTGCGCGGGGGAGGGCGTGACGGGTGGCGACGGCGGCAGGGACGGCGACGGCGGCAGGGACGGCGACGGTGACGGCGTCGTCGCCGGGGACGTGCTCGGGCTGCTCGTGCGGCTCGTGGACCGTTCGCTCGTCGTGGCCGTCGACGGGCCGGACGGGCCGCGCTACCGGCTGCTCGAATCCGTCGCCGCGTACTGCCTCGAACGGCTGCGGGACGCGGGCGAGACCGAGTCCGTACGCGAACGCCACCTCGCGTACTACCTCCGCCTCGCCGAGGAGGCCCGGCCCGCCCTGCGCGGCCCCGAGCAGCGCCGCCGCCTCGCCCGCCTCGACGCCGAGACCCCGAACCTGCGGGCCGCCCTGGACCGGGCCCTCGGCGCGACCGGCACCACCGGGCCGGGCGCGGGGGCCGCGCTGCGGCTCGTCGACGCGCTCGCCTGGTACTGGATCATGCGCGGCCGGCTCGGGGAGGCGCTCCGCTCGGCGACGGCGGCGCTGCGGCCGACGGCCCAGGACGCGCCCGGACTCGCCGCGCTGCGGGCCCGCGTGGGCGTCTGGCGCACGGGGCTCGCCGTCATGGGCGGCGACGGGACGGACCGGCACCGCCGGATCGCGGACGCCCTGGCGGCCTACGACGCGGCTGACCCGGCCGACCCGACCGACCCGACCGAAACGGCCCCGACTGACGCGCCCGACCCGACCGACGCGGCCACCGAAGACGCGGCCACCGACGCCGACGCCACCGACGCCGACGCCACCGCCGGCGAGGCCGGCCACCCCTGGGCCCGCTGGTTCCTCGCCCACGCGCTCTGCGGCACCGGCAGCCAGACCGAGGGCGGCGAGCTGACCGGCGCGGCCCTCGACGGCTTCCGGGCCCACGGCGACCGCTGGGGCGAGGCGGCGGCGCTCGCGGACCGCTCCGTACAGCTCCTGCTCAGGGGCGACGTGGCGGGCGCGGAGACCGACGCGGCCCGCGCGGACGCGCTGTTCGCCGAGCTCGGCGACGCGTGCTCCCGGCTGTGGACCGTGTACCCCCTCGCGACCGTCGCGGAGATCCACGGGGAGTACGAGCGCGCCGACCGGCTCAAGCGGGCCGGGCTCGCGGCGGCGGAGAGCTTCGGCCTGACGACCGAGGTGCCCGACCTGCTCGCCGGGCTCGGCCGGACGGCCCTCCTCCGGGGCGATCTCGACGCGTGCCGGAGCTACCACGCGGCCGCCAGGGACCGGGCCGCCGAGGTCGGCTTCCGCGCGGGCGAGATCAACGCGGTCCTCGGGCTCGGCCTCGGCGCCCGCCGCGAGGGCCTCTTCGAGGAGGCCGAGCGCCACATGCGGGAGGTCCTCGACTGGCACCGGTCCGTCGGTCTCGACTCCGCCAACGCCCTGATCCTGGCCGAACTGGGCTTCTCGGCGCTCGCGCGCGGCGACCTCGCGCGGGCCCTGAAACTCCAGGAGGAGGGGTACGGGACGGCTCTGACCTCGGGCGATCCGAGGGCGGTCGCGCTCGCCCTGGAGGGCCTGGCCTCCGCGCACGCCCCGGCCGGCCGCGCCCGGGGCGCCGCGCTCCTGCTCGGCGCGGCGGCCGCGCTGCGTTCCTCGACGGGCGCGCCGCTTCCCCCGGCGGAGCGCGCCGACGTCGACCGTACGGAGGCGGCGGCCCGTACCGCCCTCGGCGAAGCCGCCTACGCCACGGCCTTCACCCACGGCGGGAGCCTCCCGCACGACACCGCCGTGAGCGAGGCCATGAGCGAGGCGGCCCACGGTGGCTGAGGGCCCCGCACCGGCACGTTCACCAAACTGTAAGGAGTAACAACCGTCTACGTACCTATACTCGGCCCATGCCCGACATTGCCATCCGGCGCGCCACCGCCGACGACTCCAAGCGGCTCACCCGGCTCGTCCGGTCCTCCGCCGCCTACCGGGGCGACTACGCCGCCATGGTCGACGGGTACCAGGTCGGCGGGGCGTACATCGAGCACCACCCCGTCTTCGTCGCCGTCGACGAGAACGACCGTGTGCTCGGGTTCTACGCCCTCCTCCTCGACGAGGCCGAGCTCGACCTCGCCTTCGTCGCCGACTCCGCCCAGGGCCTCGGCATCGGACGGCTGCTCATGGAGCACATGACCGGGCAGGCGGCGGCGGCCGGACTCGTCTCCGTACGGGTCGTCGCGCACCCGCCCGCCGAGGAGTTCTACCTGCGCACCGGCGCCGTCCGGACCGGAAGCCTCCCGCCCGCCGGACGGATCCACTGGGCCCGCCCCGAGCTCCGGTACGACGTCGCGTGACCACCGCCGAGAAGCAGGAGAAGGAACCGGAGCCGCAGGCCGAGCCGGACCGCCGCAGGGTCTTCGCCGACCTCACCCCGCTGCGGGTCTCCGCCGACTACCGCCGCCTCTGGTTCGGGAGCACCGTCTCCTGGGTCGGCCAGGGCATGACCTCCCTCGCCGTCTCCCTCCAGGTGTACGAGATCACCCGCTCGCCCTTCTCCGTCGGGCTCGTCGGGCTGTTCTCCCTCGTCCCGCTCGTCGTCTTCGGCCTGTACGGCGGTGCCGTCGCCGACACCGTCGACCGTCGCAAGCTCGGCCTGGCCAGCGCCCTCGGCTCCGCCGTCCTCTCGATCGCCCTCGCGGGCGCCGCGCTCGCCGGCTTCCACCTCGTCTGGTTCCTCTACGGGATCGTCGCCCTCCAGGCCGTGTGCGCCGCGCTCAACTCGCCCGCCCGCACCTCGATGATCCCCCGGCTCCTGCCGCCCGAGCAGCTGCGTGCCGCCAACGCGCTCAACTCGATGGTCATGACCTTCGGCATGCTCGTCGGGCCCAGCCTCGGCGGCCTGATCGTCGGCGTCGCCGGCTACCAGACCGCGTACCTCGTCGACGCCCTCGCCTTCTCCGCGAGCCTCTACGCGATGTGGCGCCTGCCGTCCATGCTCCCGGAGCGGAAGGGGAGCAAGCGGGCCTCCGTCCTCGACGGGCTGCGCTTCCTCGCCACCCGTCCCAACCTGCGCATGACGTTCTTCTCCGACTTCTGCGCGATGATCCTCGCCCACCCCCGCGCCCTGTTCCCGGCCGTCGCCGTGCTCTGGTACGGCGGGGACGCGAAGACCACCGGGCTCCTCGTCGCCGCGCCCGCGTTCGGGGCGCTCCTCGGCGGTGTCCTCTCCGGCTGGCAGGGCCGCATCCGCCACCACGGGCAGGCGATCCTCGTCGCCGTCGCCTGCTGGGGCACCGCCATCGCTGTCTTCGGGCTGACCCGGAACCTCTGGCTGGGGCTGCTCCTGCTCGCCCTCGCCGGCTACTCCGACACCGTCTCGATGATCTTCCGGAACACGATGATGCAGGTCGCCGCGCCCGACGAGATGCGCGGCCGGCTCCAGGGCGTCTTCATCGTGGTCGTCGCGGGCGGGCCCCGGCTCGGCGACTTCCTCGCGGGCTCCGTCGCCGACCTGACCTCACCGGCCGTCGCCATCACGGGCGGCGGGATCGCCTGCGTCCTCGCGGTCGGCGTCCTGGCCCTCTACGGGCGCTCTTTCCGCCGGTACGACGCACTCGACCCCACTCCGTAAGGCTCCGGGCGGGTTTCACCCCGAACTCACCCTCCTGGCCTGGCGGTTGACCGCCACGGCACATAACCGCCAGGAGCAACAGGGGTCAACACCCGCCCCACAGGCCAAGACTCCTCGCGGCACCCGGAACACCCCCGACCCCGGGTCCGCGAGGAGTTTCGTCGATGACCACACCCATCGCCAGAGGAAGGGCCGGCCTGCTCGCCGCCGGCATATCCCTCGTGATGCTCTCGGCCGGGCAGACCGCCGCCGCCGGGAACACCGCCTCCGCCGTGCCGGACACCTTCAAGCCGTCCGCGACGAGCAGCACCGTCACCCTCGTCACCGGCGACCGCGTCACCCTCACCGACCTCGGCGGCGGCAAGCAGACCGTCACCGTCGACCGCGCCGAGGGCGCCACCGGTGCGGTGCGCAGCCGGATCGTCGACGGACGCGTCACGGTCGTCCCCGACGAAGCCGCCCCCTATCTCGCCTCCGGCACGCTCGACCCCCGCCTCTTCGACGTCACCGGCCTCGTCGAGCAGGGCATCACCGGCGAACTCCCGCTGATCGTCACGTACGGCAAGGGCGCCCGGGCCGCCGCCGCTGCCCCGCGCGGCACCGAGACCGTCCGCGCCCTTCCCAGCGTCGGGGGCGCGGCCGTCACCGCCACCGACCCCGCCGCCTTCTGGCGCGGGTTCACCGCTCAGCAGACCACGAAGAGCCCGAACGCCCGTGCCGCCGCTCCCGGCAAGGTCTGGCTCGACGGCAAGGTCGAGGCCGCCATGGCCGACTCCAACGCCCAGATCGGCACCCCGAAGGCCTGGGAGGCCGGGCTCACCGGCAAGGGCGTCAAGGTCGCCGTCCTCGACACCGGCGCCGACCTCGCCCACCCCGACCTCGGCGGCCGGGTCGCCGAGTCCAAGTCCTTCATCGAGGGCCAGGAGGTCGCCGACCGCAACGGCCACGGCACGCACGTCGCCTCCACCGTCGGCGGCAGCGGCGCGGGCTCCGACGGCAAGGAGAAGGGCGTCGCCCCCGGCGCCACCCTCGCCGTCGGCAAGGTCCTCAGCGACGAGGGCTCCGGCAGCGAGTCGCAGATCATCGCCGGCATGGAGTGGGCCGCCAAGGACATCGACGCGAAGATCGTCTCGATGAGCCTCGGCTCCCGCGAACCCAGCGACGGCACCGACCCGATGGCCGAGGCCGTCAACACCCTCACCGCCGAGACGGGCGCCCTCTTCGTCATCGCCGCCGGAAACTCCGGAGCCCCCGGCTCCATCGGCTCGCCCGGCGCCGCCGACTCCGCGCTCACCGTCGGCGCCGTCGACTCCGCCGACGAGGCCGCCTACTTCACGAGCCAGGGCCCCCGCTACGGCGACCAGGCCCTCAAGCCCGACCTGTCGGCCCCCGGCGTCGGCATCCTCGCCGCCCGCTCCCAACTGGTCACCGGCAGCGGCCTCTACACCTCCATGAGCGGTACGTCGATGGCGACCCCGCACATCGCCGGCGTCGCCGCGCTGCTCGCCGAGAAGCACCCCGACTGGACCGGCGCCCGGCTCAAGGACGCCCTGATGTCCTCGTCGAAGACGCTCGACGCCTCCGCCTACGCCCTCGGCGCGGGCCGCGTCGACGTGGCCGCCGCGATCTCCGCGAACGTCACCGCCACCGGATCCGCCGACCTCGGCTTCGTCTCCTGGCCGTACGAGGACAGCAAGCCGGTCACCAGGACCGTCACGTACACCAACGCCTCCGACGCCCCCGTCGAGCTGAACCTCGCCGTCGAGGGCATGCCGGCCGGGGTCGCCGCCCTCGCCGACACCACCCTCACCGTCCCCGCCCACGGCTCCGCGAGCACCACCGTCACCGGTGACGGCGGCAAGGCCCCCGTCGGGCAGTCCTCCGGCCGGATCACCGCCACCGCCGGCGGCGCGCCCGTCGCGCACACCGCGCTCGGCCTGGTCAAGGAGGAGGAGCGCTACACCCTCACGGTCCACGTGAAGGACCGCGACGGCGCCCCCACCCCCGCGTACCTCGGCATGAAGAAGCTGACCGAGGACGCGGACGCCTTCCCGGCGGCCGTCGGCGAGTCCGGCACCGTCGAACTGCGCCTCAAGCCCGGCACGTACACCGTCGACACCTTCCTCGACGTGCGCGGCTCGCACGGCAAGGACTCCCTCGGCCTCGGCTTCCTCGCCTCCCCGGAGGTCGTCCTCGACCGCGACCGGGAGATCACCCTCGACGGACGGCAGCTGCGCGAGATCCGCGCCGACGTCGAGAAGCGGACCGAGACCCGGCAGCTCCTCATGGAGTACGACCGCAAGGCGAACGGCACCTCCTACATGGACGCCGTCCAGGTCCCCCTGACCTACGACTCGCTCTTCGCCGCGCCCACCGCGCCCGTCGCCGACGGCACCTTCGAGTACCGGACGGTCTGGCGCCTCGGCAAGCCGATGGTGGAGGCGAGCGTCGACGGCGTCCGCCTCTCCGGCGCCACCGCGCAGGGCGGCGCGACGCTCCTCGAAGGCCGCCACCGCCTCGGCCTCGCCGACGCGGGCACCGGCACCCCCGCCGAGTACACCGGCAAGGACGTCACCGGCAAGGCCGTCCTCGTCCGGCTCACCGCCGGCGCCGACCCGACCGAGCTCGCCCAGACCGCCCAGGACGCGGGCGCCAAGGCCCTGTTCGTCACCGACGACCAGCCCGGCCGACTGATGAAGTACTTCGGCACCGCCGACTACGAGGACCGGCCGCTCGCCGTCGCCACCGTCAACACCGCCGACGCCCAGCGGCTCGCGGCCGGCGCGGCCCGGGGCAAGCGCGTCGAGCTGACCGGCACCCGCTTCACCCCGTACACGTACGACCTCTCCGAGGGCCACCCCGGCGCCATCGGCAAGGACCTGGTCTTCCGGCCCGACGAGGACGAGCTCGCCACGATCAGCTCCACCTTCCACGCGCCGACCAAGCGCGCGGAGCTGGGCGGCGAGTTCCGCTACTCGATCACCGACACCTTCCCGATCGGCTTCGGCTTCAAGGAGTGGATCGCCTTCCCGGTCGAGCGCACCGAGTACGTCTCCACCGGCACGGGCCAGCGCTGGCACGAGTCCGTCGACCTCGGCGACTCCCTGGAGGAGCGCGGCGGCACCCCGTCCTACCGGGGCGGCAGCCGCGTCGACCTCGACTGGTTCGGCCCCGTCTGGCACCCGTGGCTCGGCACCGGCCTCGGCTGGGGCCAGCAGCGCGCCGGCAACGACCTGCGCTTCAACACCCCCGGCTGGGGCGACTCGGGCACCGACCACACCGGCTTCGGCAACGTGTGGGGCGACGACTCGATGACCCAGTTCACCGAGGTGTACGTCAACGGCACCCGGGTCGACCGCAAGATGAGCTCCGGCGCCTACGCCTGGGACGCGCCGGCCGAGGAGGCCACGTACAAGGTCGTCACCGACACCGCGCTCGACCCGGCCCGCTGGCGGCTCGCGACCAAGGGCCACTCCGAGTGGACGTTCCGCTCGGCCGAGACCCCGTCGGACCGGATCACCTACCTGCCGATGCTCAACCTCGGCTTCGACCTGGACACCGACCTCGACGGTGACGTCCGGGCCGGCGGCAGGCTGTCCGTGCGGACCTTCGCGGAGTACGTGAAGGGCGCGGCCGGCACCGGCACGATCACCGGCGGCACCCTGGACGTCTCCTACGACGAGGGCAAGACCTGGACGAAGGTCGCCCTCAAGCCCTCGTGGCGCGGCGCTTCCTGGAGCGGCGAGCTGCGGATCCCGACCGGGGCGGCCTCCGTCTCGCTGCGGGCGGGCGCGAGCGACGACCAGGGCGGCACGGTCACGCAGGAGCTGATCCGCGCGCTCGGCGTGAAGTAACCACACCTGGAAGACCGTACGACCGTACGACGCGTGAGGCCGGGCCCCTTCCGATTCCGGAGGGGTCCGGCCTCTCGCGTTCCCGGCCTCAGCCGACCACCGGGAGCGCCTTCTTCAGGACCTTGCCCATGTCGTTGCGGGGGAGCGCGTCGAGGTAGCGCACCACCCGGGGCCGCTTGTGCGGGGCGAGCAGCCCCGCCACGTGGTCGGCGAGCTCCGCCTCCGCCGGGACCGCCGACGCGTCCGAGGCCACCACCCAGGCCACGATCCGCTCGCCCAGGTCCGGGTCCGGCTCGCCGGTGACGGCCGCCTCCCTGACGCCCGGGTGGTCGAGGAGCGCGTTCTCGATCTCGCCCGCCCCGATCTTGTAGCCGCCGCTCTTGATCAGGTCGGTAGCCTTGCGGCCCACCAGACGCACCGCGCCGTCGGCCTCGCGGACCGCCATGTCGCCGGTGCGGAACCAGTCGCCGTCGAAGGCCGCCGCCGTCGCGTCCGGCCGGTTCAGATAGCCGGAGAAGAGGTTCGGGCCGTGGACCTGCACCTCGCCGACGGTCTCCCCGTCGTTCTCGCCGAGTACGGAACCGTCCTCGTCCACCAGCCGCAGGCCGACGCCCGCGAGCGGGGTCCCGACCGTGCCCGGCCGGGGCGAGCCGCCCGGCCGCACGCTGGTGTTCATGAGCGTCTCGGTCATGCCGTACCGCTCGACGACCGTCCGGCCCGTCGCCGCCGTGATCCGCTCGTGGTCGTGGACCGGCAGCGCCGCCGAACCCGAGACGAGGAGCCGCGCCCCGGCCAGCGCCTTCGCGAGGCCGGTGTCCTCGCCGAGCGCGTCCGCGATCCGGTGGTACATGGTCGGTACGCCGAACAGCATCGTGCCGCCGGCGCCCAGCTCCCGCGCCACGCCCTCCACCGAGAACGCGCCCAGGTGCCGGACCTCGCCGCCGCGCCGCAGCGGGCCCAGGATCCCGAGGATCAGCCCGTGGACGTGGAACAGCGGCAGCGCGTGCACGAGGACGTCGTCCGCCGTCCACGACCAGGCGTCGGCCAGCGCGTCGAGGGAGGCGGCGATCGCCCGCCGGGAGAGCACGACGCCCTTCGGGGGGCCGGTGGTGCCGGAGGTGTAGACGACGAGGGCGGGCGCCTCGGCGTCGTCGGGCTCGGCCGCGGCGGTCGCGGGCCCGGCGGTTCCGGGCTCGGTGGCCCCGGGCCCGGCGGTCGTGGGCCCCTCTGTCCCCGGCTCGGTGAGCTCCACGTCGATGCGGGGGAGTCCCGCGAGCCCGGCCGGCAGGACGTCCCCCGGACCCGCGAGCACCGCGCCCGGCGCGCTGTCGCCGAGGATGTGCGCCAGCTCGCGCTCGCCCGTGCGCGGGTTGAGGGGGACGGCGGGCACGCCCGCGAGCAGGGCGGCCACGACGGCGACCGCCGTGTGCGCGCTCGGCGTGGCCCAGACGGCGACCCGGTCGGCGCCCCCGATCCGTACCGCCAGGGAACCGGCGGCGCGGGCCAGTCCGGCGTAGGTCAGCGTGTCCGCGCCGCAGCGCAGCGCGGGCCGGTCGGACGGGTTCGCCGCCAGGGATCGGGCGTCCAGAGCGGGGAAGAGCGCACTCACCGGTCGTACTCCTCGGGTCGTCGTCGAGGTCGAGGGTTGCCGGGAGGCCATTCTGCCCGTCCGTCAGGGCCGGCGGGCTGTGATCTTCGTCTGCTCGACCTCGGGGGCGTCCCCGCCCGGCCGGATCCCGCGCATCCGCCCGTACGCGTACACACAGCCCGCGAGCGCCAGGTCGGAGAGGAGCATGAAGCCGATCGAGTACGAGCCCTTGGCGCTGTAGATCGCGCCCATCACCAGCGGCGGCACGAAGCCGCCGAGGCCGCCCATCGCGCCGACGATTCCGGTGACGCTGCCGACCTGGGCCTGCGGGGTGACCTGGGAGACCAGGGCGAAGACGGAACCGCTCGCCGTGCCGAGACCGGCGGCCATGACGAGCAGGGCGATCGTGCCGCCCGGGTTCAGCTTCGGGTCGAAGGCCTGGACGATCGCGAAGAGGGCGACCACGCCGAGCGCGCAGGCCGTCACGACCGCCGGGTGCACCCGGTCCGAGAGCCAGCCGCCGATCGGCCGGAAAACGACGGTGACCAGGGCGAAACCGGCGGCCTTGGTGCCCGCGTCCGTCGGGTCGAGCTCGTACCAGGTCTTCAGGTACGTCGGCAGGTAGACGCCGAAGGCGACGATGCCGCCGAAGCCGATCGCGTACAGCGCCGACAGCTCCCACGTCACCCGCAGCCGCCCCGCCGAACCGAGGCGGCTCGCGAGGGAGGCGGTGGGCACGACCCGGTCGGGGCGGTCGGTGATGAGGACGGCGGCCAGCACCGCGTACACGGCGAGCGCGATCGCCACCACGACGAAGGGGAGGTTCTCGCCGTGCTTGGCGATCCGGGGCGTGAAGTAGCCGGAGAGCGCCACACCGCCCATGCCCATGCCGAACACGCCGAGCGCGAGACCGCGCTTGGCCGGCGGGAACCAGGAGTTGACCAGCGGGATGCCGATGGCGAACGTCGTGCCGCCGAGGCCGAGGAGGAAGCCCACGATCAGCATCAGGGCGTAGCTGTCCTTGGCGACGATCAGGAGGAGCACGGGGACGATCGTCAGCGCGGAGACCACCGGGAACATCAGCTTCGCGCCGTACCTGTCGGTCAGGGCGCCCGCCGGGATGCGGCCGAGCGAGCCGACCAGGACGGGCACCGCCACGAGCAGCGACTGCTGGAAGGAGCTGAGGTCGAGCCGGTCGCCGTACCAACTGGCGATCGGCGCGATCAGGTCCCACGCCCAGAAGGTGAGCGTGAAGCCGATGGTGGCCATCACCAGGTTGCGGTAGGCCGCCGCGGTCGGGGGCTTGGTCTCGGTGTCCACGCCTCCAGTCAAGATCCGGACAGGGGGCGCGGCGCGCCGGGCTGCTCCGTACGGGGGCAGCCCTGACAGGGCTTAAGGCCAGACGACCGTGGTCGGCGGGGTCCCGTCGTCCTCGACCCGGAGCCGTACGCCGTCCCTCCCGGCCGTCACCTCGACCGTGATCGCGGTGATCCCGGACCGCCGGTGGGCCGCCGCGAGCGCCCCGCGCAGGGTGGCGAGGAGCTTCCCGGCCTCCTCGTCCTCCACGAGCGTGTCGACCGCGCCCGAGAAGTGCACGGACGGCTGGAAGCCGAGCAGGGCCGCCGCCCCGCCGGTCTCGCGCAGCACCCGGCCGCGGAAGGAGGTCGGCGCGTCCGCCGGGGGCTGCTGGAGCGCGAAGATGGTCGTCCGGACCTCCTGGATCGTCGAGTCCAGCTCGTCCACGGCGCGGCCGAGGAGCGCGTTCTCGTCGAGGTCGGAGTCGAGGTCGGTGTCGGTGTCGGATCCTTCGCCGGAGCCGGAGCCGGAGCCGGAGCCCTCGGCGGCGCTCGCGGCGCCGTCCGCCGCGCCGAGCGCCCGCCGCCTGGTCGACTCCAGCATCATCTCCGTGGCGAACAGCCGCTGGACGACCAGGTCGTGCAGGTCCCGCGCGATCCGGTCCCGGTCCTCGTACACCGCGAGCCGCTCCCGGTCGTGCCGGGCGTCCGCGAGGACCAGCGCGAGCGCCGCCTGCGAGGCGAACTGCGAGGCCAGCAGGCGGTCCACCGCCGAGTACGGCGGGCCGCCGCGCCGCCGGGGGAGGGCGAGCGTGCCGATGAGCTTCCCGCCGCTCTGGAGGGGCAGCATCATCGACGGGCCGAAACGGGACCGGACATGGGTGGTCATCCGGGGGTCCGTCGCCGAGTCCTCCAGGAAGACGGGCTCCCCGCCGAGGAGCTGGACGAGGACGGGGGAGCCGGGCGCGATCGTCGTGCCGACCAGGTCGCCGGGGTCGTCGTTGGTCGAGGCGGCGACGATCTCCATCCCGCCCTCCGGGGTGGGCTGGAGGACCACACCGGCCGAGGCGTCGGCGAGGATCCTGGCCTGTTCGGCGACGGTCATCAGGGCGTTCTCGGCGGACGCGCCGGTGAGCAGGGCGGTGGTCACGGCCGCCGCGCCCTCGATCCAGCGCTCGCGCTGCCGGGTCGTCTCGTACAGACGGGCGTTGCCGATGGCGATCCCGGCCTGCGAGGCGAGGACCCGGAGCAGGGAGAGGTCCTGCTCGGTGAAGCCGCCCGTGCGCTTCTCGGTGAGGTACAGATGGCCGAAGACCTGCGTGTGGACCCGGATCGGGACGCCCAGGAAGGAGCGCATCTCCGGGTGGCCCTCGGGTACTCCGGACGCGCGCGGATCGGCCGTCAGGTCGTCGATCAGCAGCGGCTGCGGGTCCTTGATCAGCACGCCGAGCACGCCGCTGTGACCGTCGGGGAGCCGGCCGACCCGCTGCCGCTCGGCGTCGGTCATGCCGGAGGTGAAGAGCTCGGTGAGCCGCCGGGGCGGGGGGGGGGGGGCCCCCCCCCCCCCCCCGCGGGGCCCCCCCCCCCCCCCCGCCCCCGCCACCAGGTGGTTGGGGGGTGTGTATTTAAAAAAAAACAAACCC